>JASLJB010000129.1 GCA_030152605.1 Acinetobacter sp.
TGCAATTAAATCGTTTTCGGAAATAGCCTGTTCAGAAGTCGATTGAGCGTTAGGTTGCGTCATTTCAGCCTCGATAATTCGTTAAAAAGAGAAGTTGCGTAGCATAGCAGATTTAGTTGATCGTGCGTATGAATATAAACAGCATACTGCCTTAAAATGATGAATCACTTCAATAAATTTAAGAATTCAAGACCAAGCTCGCGATCTAAACTCGGATTTGTGAGGAAAATTGTCTAACAAAGTTGCTGCGTATTAGCCCAATTCAACTTAGATTTGACCTACTCAGCCATTCAGTTCAACAAGGATCAGGTTAAACTCCGTTTTTTGCTTTACATTCGTATTAGAACTGCGTAACAATTTGATTGAATATGTACATAAGCAAGTCATATCAATATCATGCGGTATAAAAAGTTTTATCTGACAGCGTCCTTTTTTCCCTATGTCAGATTTTGGAGAGTCAAATGAAGAAGTATCAGTGCATCGTTTGTGGATGGATTTATGACGAAGCCGAAGGTTGGCCACAAGATGGCATCGCAGCAGGTACCCTATGGGAAGATATCCCGGATGATTGGACATGCCCAGACTGTGGTGTTTCAAAAGCAGACTTTGAAATGATCGAACTGTAATCCCCCCTAAAGACCATGTTGACATGGTCTTTTTTACGCGCATCAGACTTACACTCGTAGCAGACATAGCCTAAAAACAACGGAGATAAAAATCATGCAACCGATCATCATCATTGGCTCAGGAATGGCCGGATATACCCTCGCTCGGGAGTTTCGCAAGTTAAACACTGAACAGGAACTGGTGATGATCAGTGCGGATGATGCCGTTAACTATGCCAAACCCACCTTGTCTAATGCACTGGTCGGCAAAAAGCAACCGGATCAAATCGGTCTCGGCGATGCTGAAAAAATGGCACAGCAATTGAATATGCGCATTGAAACGCATACTCAGGTGTTGGACATTGATGCTGATGCGCATCAAATTCGTATTGAAAAACAAGGACAGCAGCAAACACTCAGCTATGCCAAACTGATCCTTGCAGTCGGTGCACATCCGATTCGACTGGCGATCGCTGGAGATGCCAGTGATGAGATCCATGTGGTGAATTCACTAATGGACTATCGTGCTTTTCGTCAGCGCCTTGATCACTGCAATGACAAAGGTGTGGTGATCTTAGGCGCGGGCTTGATCGGCTGTGAATTTGCCAATGATCTACAAAACACTGGTCATCAGGTCAGCGTGATTGATTTGGCACCACAACCCTTGGGCCGTTTATTGCCTGCCCACGTCGCGGAAGCATTTAAAACCGGGCTTGAACAAACCGGCATCCAGTTTGTGCTCAACACCACCGTAGAAAAAATTACAAAGCTCGCAGATGGCTATGCCATCATGTTAGCCAACGGTCAATCACTGCATGCTGACGTGATTCTTTCTGCCATTGGTCTACAACCCAATCTTGCACTGTGTGAAAAAGCTCAAATTCACAGCAGTCGCGGCATCCTAACCAATGCGCAACTTGAAACCAATCAAGCCGATATCTATGCACTAGGTGATTGTGCGGAAGTACATGGTTTACTGCTACCGTATGTGATGCCGATCATGCAACAAGCACGTGCCTTGGCCAAAACCTTAACCGGTGCCAACACCGCAGTGCATTATCCGGCTATGCCTGTGGCAGTCAAAACCCCTGCTGCACCACTCACGGTACTCGCAGTTCCCGCACAAGTTGAGGTGCAATGGGACACCGAAAGTTTTGAAGATGGCATGCTCTCCAAAGCCGTTGATGCGGAAGGTATCTTGCGCGGATTTGTCCTGCTCGGACCGACTGCCGCAAAACAGCGTCTGAACCTCACCAAACAGGTTCCTGATTTGATTCCTGCTGCAGTTTAGGATGTTTAAATAAAATTTAAAGCCTTAGGATGCTGAGACCAGCATCCTTGTGTAGGACGATCACGATGAATAATGCATTACAATTTAATGCGTCACCCTATACCTCATTCATGCAAGAAACCAAGGTTGATCTCGGTAATGGGATCGAATTGCATGTCGAGATCGGGGGCAATCCGGATCATCCGAGTCTTATCCTGATCATGGGACTCGGCGCTCAAATGTTGTTCTGGCCAGACTATTTTTGTAAATCCTTAATTGATCAAGGGTTTAGGGTAATTCGTTTTGATAACCGAGATATCGGTCTGTCCTCAAAAATTCGCCACCAAGGTCCACGCCTCAACGCCATCAAACTGATGGGACGTTTTGCGCTGGGTCTGCACAATCAAGGTGCACCCTACAATTTGTTTGATATGGCCGATGATGTGGCCTTATTGATCGACCGCCTCAGTCTGGACAAACCCGCGGTGCTGGGTGCTTCGATGGGGGGCATGATCGCGCAAATCCTGGCGGCTGAGCATCCAGATAAGGTCAGTAAGTTGGGACTGTTGTTCACCAGTAACTTTCAACCGCTGCTTCCCCCACCGTTCCCGAAGCAACTGTCAGGTCTGTTACGCAAACCGAAAGCGCGTGATGAAGCCAGTATCGTCAATCATTCCTTAAAGGTCTTTAAGATTATTGGTTCGCCGGGTTATTTAAACCAGATTGAAACTTTACAGACCGCACGCAAACTCTATCATCGAAGTTATTATCCTGCGGGTATACTTCAACAGTTTTTAGCCATATTATGTACGGGTTCATTATTGCAACAGGACAAGAATATCAGCGCCTCGACACTTGTGGTGCACGGTTCACGTGATCGCTTGCTCCCACCGAGTCATGGCAAAGCTGTTGCAAGAGCAATTTCGGGGGCTAAGTTTGAATTAATCGATGGAATGGGGCATGATATCCCACCGCATTTCATTTCAAAACTTAGCGGATTATTTGCGCAACATTTTAAATCTTAAACTCTAGGACACTATGGCTGCATTACCTTCACTAAGACAGCTGTCTTATTTAGTGACACTGTCTGAGACCTTGCACTTTACTGAGGCAGCACGTCGTTCTTTCGTGACCCAATCGACTTTGTCGGGCGGCATCATGGAATTGGAACGTTTATTAGGTGGCGTACTCGTTGAACGTGATCGCCAAAATGTACGTTTAACTCCCTTGGGTGAGCAAGTGGTCGCACGCGCCCGTGTACTCTTGGCCGATGCACAAGATTTGATGCGGCTCAGTCGTGAAATGAGTGAACCGCTCACGGGTGATCTGCATCTCGGCATAATCCCCACCATTGCCCCGTTTATCCTGTCACAACTGCTCGAAGAAGTGCATCTGCAACTCCCAAAGATTCAACTGCATTTGCATGAAGCACAAAGTGACAAAATCGTAGAGCGACTTGAACATGGCCATTTAGATATGATCATGTTGGCTTTACCTTTTGATACCCGTGGCTTAAAAGTGGCTGAAGTCGCCAAAGAAGATTTGTACTTGGTCTGCAATACCGCTGATCAAAAATCGATGCAAGCCAAGAGTCTTGAAGATTTAGATTTGGCGCATCTGATGCTACTCGAAGAAGGTCATTGCTTACGTGACCATACTTTAAGTGCCTGTCCAATCGACGAGCGTAAGAACGATCACCGTTTAAAAGCCAGCTCTCTGCCGACTTTGGTGGAAATGGTCAGCTCTAATCTTGGATTTACCCTACTGCCGCAGATTGCGATCAATACCCATATGATCAAAAACAATGAGCACTTGGTGATTAAGCCGATTGAAAATGCCCCATCACGGGTATTGGCCTTGATCACACGTAAAAGTACGCCGTTGCAAAGTGAATTTGATGTGGTATTGCAAATCCTGCAAAAAATTACCAATAACTTAGCGGTTTAAGCCAAGCTTATGCTCAATTGATCCCATGAGCATCGTGCAATCTCCATTTGATAAAAAAGAGCCTCGATTGAGGCTCTTTTTTTGTATCTGCTCTATGCTGTGCTTTGTACCAAGTCCGCGCTGTGCTTAGTTTGCAAATTTCAGCACTTAAGCGCTTAGCTCTGACGTGACAATAAGAACTGAGAAATCTGCTGTAACTGGCTCGCATCTTCTGCATCAAAATAAGCCAAGGCTTCAAAGGCTTGATCATGTAATTGTTGTGCATAGGCTTGCGCTTCAGCCAAACCAAGCAATGCTGGATAAGTTGATTTTTCAACTTGTTGGTCTTTGCCTGCGGTCTTGCCCAAGACTTCGGTATCCGCCACCACATCTAAGATATCGTCTTGGACTTGAAAGGCCAAACCGATGCGCTGCCCAAATTGGCGTAACTGTGGAATAGCAGCATCATGACCAGCAAAAATCGTCACCGCCGCCAACATAATCGCCGCCTGAATTAAGGCACCGGTTTTATTGCGGTGAATTTTTTCTAGATGTTGTTGATCAACCTGTTGACCTTCGGCTTGTAGGTCGAGCACTTGACCACAAACCATTTTAGAACTGGCGGTGGCAAGAATTTGCATTTGTTTCAGCACAATAGCGGCATCGACCGGCAACTGCTGATCAAATAA
>JASLJB010000140.1 GCA_030152605.1 Acinetobacter sp.
AATTGCGATTGCAGTGGATCAGTTGGGCTACGAAGGGGTCTTGATCCCGACCGGTCGTTCTTGTGAAGATCCATGGATCACCGCAGCCAGTTTGATTGACGCCACACACAAATTAAAATTTCTGGTGGCGCTGCGCCCGGGGGTGACCACGCCTGCCTTGGCCGCACGTATGACCGCCACGTTTGATCGACTCTCCAATGGCCGCATCTTGCTGAATCTGGTCACCGGCGGTGATGAACAAGAACTCCAAGGCGATGGGGTCTACGAAGACCATGCCACGCGTTATCGCACGGCGGAAGAATATGTCACCATCTGGCGTGAAATACTCACGCGCTCACATCAGGGTGAGTCCTATAGCTTTCACGGCGAGCGGCTTCGGGTCGATCAAGCCAAACTGCTTTACCCACCGATACAACAGCCCTATCCAGCGCTGTGGTTTGGTGGTTCCTCAGCAGATGCGGTTGAGCTCGCCACCTCACAGGTCGACACTTATCTGACTTGGGGTGAACCCCCTGCAGCAGTCAAAGAAAAACTAGAGCACGTCAAAGCCAAAGCAGCAGCCAAAGGTCGCAGCTTAACTTATGGTATCCGCCTGCATGTGATCGTGCGCGAAACCACCCAAGCCGCATGGCAAGCTGCAGAGGAACTGATCCAATATGTTGATGATGCCACGATTGCGGCCGCACAGCAGAAATTCAAGCAAATGGACTCGGTCGGTCAGCAACGGATGTCCGCCCTGCATCAAGGCGATCGCAGCAAGCTTGAGGTCTCTCCCAACCTCTGGGCTGGTGTCGGTTTAGTGCGTGGGGGTGCGGGAACGGCCTTGGTGGGTGATCCCGAAACTGTGGCAGCCAGGATTCAAGAATATGCTGATCTTGGGATCGAGACCTTTATCTTTTCAGGCTATCCGCATTTGGAAGAGTCGATCCGCTTTGCCGAATTGGTCTTTCCTTTACTGCCGCTTGAAACACAAAAAAAATGGGTACAACCCAACCTGACTGGACCATTTGGCGAAGTCGTAGCGAATAACTATCGTCCTGAAGAAACATTAGCCCCGTTCAAGGAGCCGACATGAGCCAATCTCCCCCAAATGCCTCAAGCACGCCGGTCTTTTCACGTGGAACCATCGCATGGCAACAAAGTCTGCTCCCATGGATGCTACCAGTACTGTGCCTGTTACTTTGGCAATTGGCATCAAGCACGGGCTTATTACAAAGTCGTATCCTACCCGCCCCCACTGCGGTGCTGTCGGCTTTTTGGCAATTGCTGCTCAGCGGTGAACTTTGGCAACATCTTAAAGTCAGCGCTGCACGCGCCATGCTCGGTCTACTAATCGGCGGTGGTCTGGGTTTTTTACTCGGTTTATTGAACGGTTCATCAAAAACTGCTTCGACCTTGTTCGACACCAGCTTACAAATGATCCGCAACATTCCCGTGCTTGCGCTGATCCCTTTGGTGATTTTGTGGTTTGGCATCGATGAAACAGCCAAATTGTTTTTGGTTGCGGTCGGGGTATTCTTTCCCATTTATATCAATACTTATCACGGTATTCGTGCGGTCGATCCGCAACTGATCGAAATGGGCAAAAGCTATGGCCTCAGTCCTTGGGGGCTATATAAAAACATTATATTCCCCGGCGCACTGCCCTCCATACTGGTCGGCTTACGCTTTGCACTCGGTCTGGTCTGGGTGCTACTCATTGTGGCTGAAACCATCTCGGCCCAATCCGGCATTGGTTATATGACCATGAATGCACGTGAGTTTTTACAAACGGATGTCGTGCTGGTCGGTATTTTACTGTATGCGCTTTTGGGCAAACTGGCTGACAGCTTGGCCGTAGCCTTAGAAAAATATCTTTTAGCTTGGCATCCAGGCTATCAACATTAATCCGGAGGAGAACATGACTGACTTAAGCCTACAGCGATACACGCATCCGCTTGCAGCACTGAATCATGCCGATGCCACATCCCAACAGGGTGTAGGTGCGGAAATCATCATTGATCAATTAGATAAATTTTATGCTGATGTTCAAGTTTTAGAAAATCTCAACTTACACATCCAACCGGGTGAGTTTGTTGCTGTTGTAGGACGCAGCGGTTGCGGCAAAAGCACGTTGTTGCGCTTAATCGCAGACTTAGAACAACCTAGTCAGGGTGAAATCCGCTTTAAATCCGCACATCGCCAAAGCGAAACCGTTGGCCACCATGATATTCGAGTCATGTTTCAAGACCCACGCCTACTGCCATGGAAAAACATCCTCCACAATATTCAATTGGGCCTAGCACCACAGCAGCATGCCAAAGCGCAAGCTCTACTCGATCAAATGGGTTTAACTGCCCAGTCGAAATACTGGCCTTCGCAACTCTCGGGGGGTCAACGGCAACGTGCAGCATTGGCACGAGCGCTTTCACATACACCAAAAATCCTGCTCTTAGATGAACCACTCGGCGCACTCGATGCATTAACCCGTTTAGAGATGCAGACATTGATCGAACAGCTTTGGCAAACGCAAGGATTTACAGCAATTCTGGTCACGCATGATGTCAGTGAAGCTGTGAAATTGGCAGATCGAATTATTTTGCTAGATCGCGGTCATATCGCACAGCAATTTCAGGTCAATCTCCCCAGACCAAGACATAACACTGCCCAATTTGCGCACATTGAATCTGCTGTTTTAGACGCGGTTTTGGCCACTTAAATTTGTAGATCAGCAAGCTGGCATATTTTGCTGATCATTCAAAAGTCGGACTTTAAAAACCGATCACCTGTTAGAAATACTTAACAAAGACACAGTAAAAATTTAAATGCAAGCACCCGCTATTTTTATTTCAAATCGATACCCTTGACAGGCAAACACTCGGCAAAAAGCCCAAAAAAGGCTTTTATTAATTTTACTTCACAATAAATTAGCGTAATAATCATAAAATAAGCTTTTACCATGTCAACAAATCACGCTTTTTACCGTACAATTTACCCACCTTTTATTAACTGTAATGATATGCGATGGAACAAAAAAAGAGTACACAAAAACGGCACCAACTTCTTGCTGCTGCACTGGACGTATTTTCTCAATATGGATTTAATGGCGCGAGTTTAGATGAAATTGCTCAACTCGCAGAAATGCACAAGTCAAATATTTTCTATTACTACCAGAATAAAGAAGCGTTGTATGTTGAGGTCCTCACCACAGTCATGCAAAAATGGTTAGCCCCACTACAAGTGCTCAAGGCTGAGCTCGAACCGGCCGAAGCATTGACCGAGTATCTGATCCAAAAAATTGATGTCTCACGTAACCAACCCAAAGCCTCTAAACTTTACGCATTGGAAGTGATTCAAGGTGCGCCTCATATTTTAGCAATTCTTAAAGGCCCATTGAAAAAGCTGTTTAAACGCAAAGCCAAAGTGATTATGGCATGGCAAGAGCAAGGCAAGATTTCAAAGGAAATTGACGCAGAGCTGTTGATTATCAATATTTGGGGAATGACGCAAAACTATGCGGATTTCAGCACCCAAATTGAAATGCTCACTGGTAAAACCTTACGCAACCGGAGTATGTATCAACGTAGTATCGAACACACGATTCATTTGATGTTATATGGCATGTTACCAAGATAGTTGTCCATGATAACAGGATGATTCATCACATTTATTTTGGCATACGACCATAGATTAACTATGGTCGCCAAGAAAACTTAAACTCACGCATCAGCATAAAAGATAAAAAACAGCAGCGTTCAGCGCCCCCCCTGCTCTTGCTTGATCACCCCGCCGATCAGACTCAATACGCTAGACTAGATACCCCAGATACCATGAAGATTTCATTGAAATGATGACGCAATGCATTCAATCACTCAATTCCTTAGGCCTTGCTTATATGCGCCGTACTAGTTGATGCTTGTTCTTGCTCAAGAAAGTTTTTCAAACACGGTGAAAAAAATAGATGACCACGATAAATGCCCTGCAAGGTTTTGAACATCACCACACTCCATAGCACGACCAGTATGCCCGCGAAGACTGTTGCAATCTGCGCAATAAAATCCAAATGCGTTTGTGCGGCAAGCTGAAAGATTGCCAAACAAAATACACCAAGTGGAAAGGTCAGCGCCCACCAGCCCAAATTAAAACTCAGTTTATTTTTCACATGACTGAGTGTGGTCAATACTGCAATACTCAACCACCATAGGCCAAAGCCCAACAAGATAAAGCTTGCGAATATGCCGAGTTGCTCTGCCAACACGCCTAAATCCATCAAGCCATAAGCCGCCAACAGCGGCGCTGCTTGCTCACCAAGTACCAATAAGGCCAAGGCGCCTGTTCCAATTGGCCCCAAAGCCAACCAACTACTCATGGCCAGTTCTTTACTCGGCAGTTGATGCAAGGCCAATCGCAACATCAAGATCGTCAGCACTGCAAAGGCAGGCAATACAGACATACCCCACAGCACATAACTGCCGACCAAGATCATGATGCTGTGCTGATCCACAGCCAAATGCGGCAGTAACAAGCCACCTGATGTTGCTGCGACCTCGCAAGCCACGATCGGCAACAACCACAGTGCCGTCATTTGACCTAACTGATGTTGCTGTCGACTAAACATACAAAATGGCACCACGATCCCGATCAATACCGCCAAGATCACATCGGCATACCACAAGTACTGTGCAATACTCAGTGCAATCTCGCCATATAAAGGCAGGCCAAATTTTAAAAAGCCATTCAGTACCGTCGCTAACCCCATCGGGATTGCCCCTAAAAATAACGCCATGCTGGGATGAGAAAAAATCAGTCTGGCTTCATGCGGATAGATGATCCAACGTAAGAGATATAACAGTGTAAATAGACTAAATATCAGCGTATTCAACTGCCATAAGTAGCCAGCAGTCTGCCAAAGCCATGCTTGATCGCGCGCCAGTTCAGGCAAGATCAAGGCCACCACACCGGTGCCCATGCTCATGGTGAACCAGTTTGGGGTAAATTGGCGGATGATGTCTTGGCGCTGTGCAAGTTGATAAAATGGCTTATTCATCACTGGCTTACTCAATAAAGTGAATAAGTGCATTCTAGACGCCACAAAACATAAGTTAAATTGATTTATATTTGTATGTTTAATCAGTTTTACTAATTAGCATGCTGGAGGCAATAATATTTTTGAGTAAAAACACAACAACAAGACGAAATTATGAGATTATGTCAAAATTACTCCTTTTGAATGTTAAGCTGATTTTGAAATCATGAAGCTGTTACGCCTGAATGCTTTATCTCCGAGTCTACAATTACCCCAAACTGCGGTGACAATTGGTAATTTTGATGGCGTCCACTTAGGCCATCAAGCCATGATTTCGCAGTTAAAAGACATTGCTCAACCGCATGATCTGAAAACCATGGTGATGATTTTTGAGCCGCAACCGCTCGAATTCTTCAAAGGCTATAAAGCCCCGCCCCGAATTAGCGCTTTACGCGAAAAAGTCGAATACCTGACTGAACTCGGTGTCGACTATATTGTGATCGCAAAATTTAATGATGCATTTCGCAGCCTAAGCGCTGATGCCTTTGCTGATATTCTAAAAAACAAACTCAATGCGCACAGCCTAGTCCTCGGTGATGATTTTCATTTTGGTAAAGACCGCCAAGGCAACAGCCAATTTCTAAAACAATACGGCTTCAACGTCACAAACTTACATACGGTAGAACTCAATGGTGAACGGGTCAGTTCGACCCGTATTCGCCAAGTGCTACAAGCGGGCGATTTATCGCTTGCTGCCAAGCTGTTGGGACGCCCATATAGTATGATTGGTCGCGTTCAATACGGCGATCAGATCGGACGCACCATCAACTTCCCCACCATTAATGTGGCCATGAGTCGACATAGACCTTGTTTAAATGGGATTTATGCGGTGGAAGTGGTCTGTGAAACCGAATCACTGACTCAAAAAGTCAGAGCCATAGATCTGAGTCTGCCCGGTGTGATGGGCTATCATCCTCATGCTTTATTTGGCGCGGCCAATGTCGGGACACGCCCTGCAATCAAGCAAGCACAGCCTGAATGGCGATTAGAAGTTCATTTTCCTGATGTTTCTGCTAATCTGTATGGCTTGTTGATGCGGGTGACCTTTCTCAGCTATTTACATGGCGAATTGAACTACCCGTCTCTAGAGGCACTTCGTAAAGGAATTGATGATGACGTGGCGAATCTGCTTGAGTTTCGCCAGAACACCCCAAAATTTCCTTTTTAAATTTTATATTTTTGAAAAACGCGTTAGCGCACTACGCTGATTGAATTGGATGATAACTTGCATGAGCGATAAGCAAACTCCTGAACATGTCGTGGACTATAAGGCCACACTCAACCTACCAGGTACTGAATTTGCGATGAAAGCAAATTTAGCGGTACGTGAAGTCAAATGGTTAGAACAGTGGTATGCCGACGACATTTATCAGCAAATTCGTAAGTCGCGAATCGGAAAGAAAAAATATATTCTGCATGATGGCCCTCCGTATGCGAACGGCACCTTGCACCTTGGCCATGTCGTCAACAAAGTACTGAAAGACATTATCGTCAAAAGCCGCACTTTAGATGATATGGATGCACCTTATGTGCCGGGTTGGGACTGTCATGGCTTACCGATCGAACTGAAAGTAGAAGAAAAAGTCGGTAAAGTCGGCGTCAACTTAAATGCTTCGGATTTCCGTAAAGCATGCCGCGAATATGCCTACACTCAAATTGATCTACAGAAAAAAGACTTTATCCGTATGGGCGTGTTGGGTGATTGGGACAATCCCTACCTCACCATGAACTTCAAACAAGAAGCCGATATCGTACGTACCTTGGGTAAAATCCAACAAGCGGGTCATATCCAACCGGGTCTCAAACCAGTCAACTGGTGTATGGACTGTGGTTCAGCATTGGCTGAAGCTGAAGTTGAATACGAAGATAAAAAATCAGATGCCATCGATGTTGGCTTTGCCGTGGTCGATCTCAACGACTTATCCACTCGTCTCGGTGTAAGCATCACTGATGCAACCGATATCGTGATCTGGACCACCACGCCATGGACCTTACCGGCCAACCAAGCAGTCAGCTTGCACAGCGAAATCGACTATCAATTGGTACAGGTCAGCACAGATCGTGGTACACAAAACCTCATTTTGGCAGCTGAGTTAGTTGAATCTGCGTGTGAACGCTATCAACTTGAAAACCCGAAAGTCTTAGCAGATTTTAAAGGCGCTGTACTTGAGCATTTAAGCCTACAACATCCATTACTAGCTGAGCGCCAAGTGCCAGTGATCTTGGGTGAGCACGTGACTGCAGCTAGCGGTACTGGTGCGGTACATACTGCACCTGGCCACGGTGTGGACGATTATAAAGTCGGCTTGACCTATAACCTCGCAGTTGACAATCCAGTTGGCGGCAATGGGGTTTATCTGCCGACAGCACCGATTTTCTCTGGTGTACACATCTATAAAGCCAATCCACAAATTCTGGATCTACTCAAAGAAAATAATAAGCTTTGGGCACACCATGTGATCAAGCACAGCTATCCACATTGCTGGCGCCATAAAACACCCATTATCTTCCGTGCCACACCACAATGGTTTATCAGCATGGATGCGCAGCAGCTAAGACAAAAAGCGCTCGATGCGATCGAAAATGACATTCAATTTGTCCCTGATTGGGGTAAAAACCGTATTGAATCCATGATCGACGGACGTCCAGATTGGTGTATCTCAAGACAGCGTACTTGGGGTGTACCAATTCCATTCTTTGTGCACAAAGACACCAATGAACTGCATCCACGTACGGCTGAACTGCTCGAACAAGTGGCTCAACTGATTGAGCAAGAAGGCATTAGCGCTTGGTTTGATCGTGAAGCCAAAGACTTTATCGGTGATGAAGCTGAACAATATAACTGTGTACGTGACACTTTAGACGTCTGGTTTGACTCTGGTACAACCCATTCTGGCGTACTCGAACAACGCCCCGAGTTACAAGCTCCTGCGGATCTGTACTTAGAAGGTTCAGACCAACACCGCGGTTGGTTCCAGTCATCGTTATTGACCTCAGTTGCTGTGACCGGCAAAGCACCGTACAAAGCCTTGCTCACCCATGGTTTCACCGTCGATGAAAAAGGCCGTAAGCTTTCAAAATCATTGGGTAACTTTATTCCACTCGATGACATCATCAAACAACTCGGTGCAGATGGTCTACGTTTATATGTCGCATCAAGTGACTATCGTTATGAAATCGCGGCCAGTAAAGAAATTTTCAACCGTGTCAGTGACAGCTATCGTCGTATTCGGAATACCTTACGTTTCTTGTTGGCCAACTTAAATGGCTTTAAACCAAGTACGGATTGTTTGCCTGTCGATGAACTGATTGCTTTGGATCAATATATCTTGCAACGTGCTGCTGAAGTGCAAAAAACCATTCAGCAAGCCTATCAAGATATGAACTTCCATCAGGTTTGTAGCAGCCTAACTAACTTCTGTATCAATGACTTGGGTGGTTTCTACCTCGACATCATCAAAGATCGTCAATACACCAGTAAAGCCGACTCACAAGCGCGTCATTCAGCACAAACTGCGCTTTATCACATCGTACAAGCATTTGTGCGTTGGATGAGCCCGATTCTTAGCTTTACCGCTCAAGAAGCATGGCCGTTAATCCCAGAGCAATCAGAAGATTACGTCTTCACTGCGCTGTGGTATGACATCCCTGTTGCTTCAAGTGCGAACCTGATTTCAGAGGCGGATTGGCAAACTCTGATCCAAGTCAAATCTGCGATCAACAAACAGATTGAAGCCGCACGTAACGCCAAAATCATCGGCAGTAACTTGTCTGCCAAAGTTGAACTGTGGGCTGATGCGGATTTGCAAAAAGTCTTAAATCAGTTAGATGATGAATTACGTTTCGTCCTGATCACCTCTCAAGCCATCGTGAATGACTATGCAGAGCAAGGCGAAGCAACTGATCTCGCAGGTTTACGTGTTCAAATTTCCGCAGCGAATGGTGAAAAATGTGTACGTTGCTGGCATGTACTGCCAGACGTAAATACACATGCTGACCATCCTGGTTTATGTGGTCGTTGTATTCTAAACGTCACAGGTGGTGGCGAAGTGAGAAAATATGCCTAAACCTGAAAGTCCGAAAGGCCTATTTCAGTTTTATCCACGCAACATCATCTGGCTCGGACTCAGTGTCCTGGCCGTTGCGCTGGATCAATGGACCAAGTCGATCGCCAGTACACACCTGCTCTATGGTGAGCCTGTTCCTGTACTGCCGTTCTTGAACTGGACCCTGCTGCATAACTATGGCGCTGCATTTAGCTTCCTGTCCGATGCGGGCGGCTGGCAACACTATCTATTTACTGGCTTAGCTGCTGTGGTATCTGTGGTGTTTGTGGTTTGGATCATGCGCATGCCTAAAAAAATGGCGGTCTTACCGATCGCCATTGCCCTGATTTTAGGGGGAGCTCTAGGCAACCTGATCGATCGGATCTCTCTGGGTTATGTGGTGGATTTTATTCACTTCTACTACCAAAACCACCATTTCCCGGCGTTTAACTTGGCGGACAGCGCAATTACTTTAGGTGTGATCTTATTGTTAATTGACACGTTCTTCTTAGAAAAGAAACGAATTCAACGTGCGAGCGAGCAAAATGACTGAAATTATTCTTCCAAATGAAGAAGTCCGTATTAGCGATGGTGCCAAAGTCGATTTACATTTTTCGGTTGCGATTGAAAGCGGTATTGAAATCGACAACACGCGCAGCCGCGATGAGCCTGTGAGCCTGACCATTGGTGATGGCAGTTTATTACCAGGTTTCGAAAAAGCATTGTTTGGTTTACGCGCTGGTGATCGCCGTACCGTCAGCCTATTGCCAGATGACGCCTTTGGTCCTTGGAATCCTGAAAATATCCAACGTTTCGATACCATCAAATTCGAGCAGCGTCCTGAAATCGGTCAAATGATTGAGTTTGAAGACAAAGCTAAAACCAGTCTGGTCGGTGTGGTCAAGTCTATCGATGATGACATCACCGAAATTGACTTTAATCATCCACTTGCAGGTAAGAACATTACCTTTGAGGTCGAGATCTTTAAAGTCACCCCTGCTGGACAGCAAGGTATTAAATTGATGTAAAGCATCTTGATGACGTACTAGAAAAGCCCTTTATGGGCTTTTTTTATGCCTAAAAATAAACTTTTAATCATTGAGTTACATTCATTGCCATATTTTTTAGATACAGTAAAAGTGCATTACTTAATCAAGGCAAAAAAATGAAAATTCAAATCATCGTGGGAAGTGTTCGAGAAGGTCGTGTCGCAATTAAGGTCGCAGAATGGCTATTGCAACAGATTCAAAGCTTAGAAGATCAGCAGCTTGAAGCGGAAATTGTAGATCTCAAACAATGGCAATTACCGTTCTTTGCCGGTGCCAACCCACCTGCCTCAGGCATCTATGATCAACCCAAACAACAACAGTGGGCAGAGAAAATCGCACAGGCCGATGCCTTTATCATGGTCACCCCTGAGTACAATCATGGCTATAGCCCAGCACTCAAAAATGCCATCGACTATCTGTATCGTGAATGGCAGGCAAAACCAGTGGCCTTTGTCAGTTATGGCGGTAGCAATGGCTCACGTTCCATCGATCAACTCAAGCAAGTCTGCACCTTTGTCGGCATGATTGATAGCCAAGCAGTGATTGAGATCCGAGATATCGGACAGCGCGCCAAAGCAGAGCAATTTGAAGGCAATGAATTTGATCTAAAAGCCCTGAAAACAGTATTGGGCAAGCTAAAAAAATATGCAAAAACCTAAAACCCCGATTTAAATCACAGTCCTAAAACCCTAGACTCATCCCTACTTAAATCCCCAAACCTAAACCCCACGCATAAAAAAATCCCCCGACTACGCAAGTCGAGGGATTTTTAGGAATAATGAGCTGGCGATGACTTACTCTCACATGGGTAACCCCACACTACCATCAGCGCGAAGAGGTTTCACTTCTGAGTTCGGGAAGGGATCA
>JASLJB010000142.1 GCA_030152605.1 Acinetobacter sp.
GGATCTAAACCAGATAAAACTTCAAGAGATTGAGCCGTATATTGAGACACGTTGTAGATTTTCCTTTTATTTTTGCGAGTAGGTTAAAAATTCGAGCAACAGCGGTATTTTCTGCGCAAAATCTTGCATCGCATGATCACCCTGGGCGTCAGCGATGATCAAGGATTGGTGCTGCGGCTGACTATAATAACCTTGTGCTTCACGATAATCCAAAACTTCATCACCCTGTTGTAGCAACAGCATAATTTTTGCCGCATGCGCCACCTTGGGCACAGCCAGCTGTTCGAGATCTTGCAGTTGCGCCACATCAAGTTGCCAGTCCGCAGTGACCGGATAGGGAAATTGTTCTTGGCTAAACAGCCGATGAAACAGCAGCCATGGTCGCATAGCCGGATTGATTAAAACAGCCGGTAAAGCGTATTTCGCGACCATTTGTGTCGCGTAAAAGCCACCTAGACTGCTGCCGATCAAGGCCACATCATCTAAGGACTCGATGAGCGCAGACAATTGCGCCATCACCTCTAAGGGTGGCCGATTCAAATCCGGCAAGTGCAAGGTATAATTTTTAAAATTACTACAATAATCATTAAGTTGTTGCCCTTTGTGTGATAAAGGGCTACTTTTAAAACCATGTAGATAAATAATATTCATATTTGGCGATATACCTGAAAATGTTGACTTCAACTCATGCTGTGATGAGCTTCTCAATATGTATTAATTTGTATATCAAAGTATTTTGTCTAACAAGAACAGCAACTGAAATTTGCAACGATCGGTATCTTAAATCGTTCAGGACGAACCTCCACAAGATCACTGCACAGGACGCATAGATTGAACTGTATTCAATCGCAAAAATCAAAAATTCGAATCATGCTGTTAAACCCAATGTTTTAATCCTAGTATTTAAACCCTGTTCAACTCAGTAAATAAACCCGTTAAACCCGCGTTTGAATCAGTTTGAATAATAGGCTTGAATCGGTGTTTGGATGGCGATCACGAGGGATGAAGATAAAAAATGCCGAGTTTAACCCCACTACACGAAACCTATTGTAAATGGGATCGCTCACCCCCTAGCCAAGCCGATGTTCTTGAGGGCCTCGCCCAATTGGTCAGCACGCCTCTAAACAGCGTGGTGCAAGATCTGATTCAAACCATTCAGCGTGAAATTCTGTTGAGCATATTCGGCCTCAGTACGCAAAAAACCAAGAAGTTTCAGAAAACAGCCCAAATCGATAAGCTCTATCAATGGGGTTACGATACGATGCAAAAATACGGGGTCAAATTCGTTGCGCCCGGTTTGCGTCAAATCATCGACCATTTTCCAGATCTGCACGACAAAGCTTTGGCGCCAAGTTTGCATTATTTGATCGGAGTCTTAAATGGCGTGCTCGGTGACTATCTGCTGTCACGACATAATCCACTGGCCCTACCGATGGTCCTTTATGATCACTATGGCGTGTTACAGCAAGGTGACTTAAATGGTCGTGTAGTGATCTTCGTGCATGGACTGTGTATGAACCACCAAGATTGGTCGCATCGCAGTTATGGCGGCATCGGCGAAAAGCTGTTGGCACAGCGCGATAACAACACCATGCTCTATCTCAATTACAACACCGGACGCCGGATCTCGGCCAATGGCCGAAGCCTTGCCAACCTGCTCCAAGAACTGGTGCGCAATAATCCACGTATCACCAGTCTAGACCTGATCGGACACAGTATGGGCGGCTTAGTGGTTCGCAGTGCGCTGTTTTATGGCAAACAAAATATGTACCCATGGCTGCACATGCTGGAAAATATGGTCTGCTTGGGTTCGCCGCATCACGGCGCTGTTTTGGAACGTTTTGGTTTTTCACTACAAGAAAAATTTGGCAACTTTCCGGTGATGAAGTTGCTCAGCCATGTGGTGAATATTCGCAGTAATGGCATCTTGGATCTGCGCTATGGCAGCGTGCGTGATGATGATTGGGAGCACAATGATATTCGGATTGGCTTGATCGATGACAACCGCAAACCCGCGCCCTTGCCTTCACATATCAACACCTTTTTGGTGGCTGGGACTTTGGAGTTTGAAAATAAAAAAAACCTGCCCCTTAAAATCATCGGCGACTACTTGGTCAGTATCAAAAGTGCCTTGGGTGAACACCCCAATGCACGCTTCCAGCTCAAGCTGCCCGAGTCACATAAGGCTGTGTTTTATGGCCTCAATCACTTCGAGATTCAATATCATCCTAGCGTGGCCGAGCAAGTCGTACGCTGGTTTTATCCACATCATGAAGACATCGCGCCAGAGCAAATCAATAAATACCTGATCAAGCTCGAAAGCATGCAAGGCATCGTCGAAACCTAAACACAAAAAAACCAGCAGCGCTGGTTTTGTTGAAGGGATCGTGCAAATGGCGTTAATCGAGGTCACAGCGAAACAACTGCCAGAGGCTGACCAAGGTCAAGCACACAAAAAATAGCGCCGACCAGACTGGCAAGGACTGACCCAAGAAACTCCAGTCCACCATGGCACATTCACCTGAGCCGGATAGCACCTGTTGAAAAACAGTTTTCAATGGCAAGGCATCGATCAGATAGTCCAACCCAGGGCCACAGCTCGGCACTTGATCAGGCGGTAGGTGCTGCAACCAGACATGACGCATCGCCACACCCGCCGACCAAGCAATCGATAAGGTCCCGAGACCGGCATAAATACGCTTTAAAGCCCGACTACGCGGATGATGCAACCATGCAATCAGGGAGAATAAGCCCAGTCCAATCAAACCCACGCGTTGAAACACACACAATGGGCAAGGCTCTAAACCCTGCACATGCTCTAAATATAGGGCGAATGCCATGCCGATCACGCTGGCAAAAAATAAAAAACCACTCACGAAGCGATAACGGCGCCATTGCATGCTAAATCCTCTGACTGCTCTAAAACTTATTTAAATAAGTTATCTAAATTTTTCAAGATACTGCTCGAAGCTTTTTGAATGTTCTTGCTCGAGCTGCTGTTGTTTTTGCAACGATGTTTCTGCGAGCTGATTAAAATAAGAGATTCGCTCAGCACTGAGTGTATGTTGTTGGTAACTTTCAACATGCTGATGTGCCATATAGCTGCCGAAATTCCAAGTGCCACTGTGCTTGATGGTGTCTTGAATCACATGCGCAGACAGGGTTGCATCAACATCTTGATTCCGTTGCTGCATCTGTGCCATGGCCGCAGTATAGAGCTGGCTGTCACTGCTTTGATCCAATAACTCGGCGATTTCTTGCATGGCGTCTAAATGCTGGCTGACCCAATCTTCAACAGCATACTGCGCTTGATCCACGTGGATCTTGGCATTCGGGGCGCGACCGCGATTGACTATTTCGGCTTGATTGATTTCGATCTGCTCTTGTTCTGCTTCCCAAAGTTCAGGGCTATCTTGCAGCAAACAATACAGCGCCAAGACTTCGAGGAAGGCCGCCGTGGTTTCATCGATCCCGATCGGGCTATATGGATTCACGTCGACCGCGCGTAACTCGACATAGCCGATGCCGCGGTTTTGTAGCGCTTGGGATGGGGTTTCATCGTCTTGTGGCACTTGTTTCGGACGCACCAAACTATAGTATTCATTTTCGATTTGCAGCACATGATCATTGATTTGAACTGGCTCACCCTGCTCGTCATTGAGTCCCAAACGACTAAAGGCAGCAAATGGGGTATTGACCGCTTTTTGCAGCTCCGAGACATAGTCATGCAAGTTGTTATAGTGAATGCCGAGTTGTTTTTGCGCCGAGTTTTGATAACCAAAACGCCCCATGCGCAGTGCAGTGGCATACGGCAGGTATAACGTGCCTTTGATCAAGGGCAGCAACTGATGATCGCGTCCGGTCATAAAGCATTTGCACACCGATGGACTCGATCCGAGCAAATAAATCACCAAGGGCGTGAGACGGATAAAGTTACGAATCAAGCCCAAATAACGATGACTGCGATAATCTGCCAAATCCAGTGCCGCCAGTTCAGGCGCAGTTTCATGTTGCTGCAACGCTGCAAACAAATGATCCGCAAAGGAAACGTTATAATGCACCCCGGCAATGGTCTGCATACGACGACCATAACGAATCCCCAGACCACGGCGATACAGGGTCTTAAAACGACCGATATTGGACTGACCATACTGCGCCAAACGAATATTCTCTTCGTCGTTATCGAGCATACACGGCATCGACAGCGGCCACAGTTTTTCCCCTTCTGGGAGATGTTGATGCACCACGGCGTGAATATCGCGCAAGCACGACAAGGCTTTTTGGATGCTGTCCTGCGGCGGCGTGATGAACTCCATCAAGGCTTCGGAGTAGTCGGTGGTGATATGCGGATGGGTCAGAGCCGAACCTAAACTTTTCGGGTGATCGCTTTGAGAAAGGTAGCCATTGCTTTGCATACGCAAGCTTTCCCGTTCAATGCCCCTTAACATCCCCTGCAACAATGTAGAATCGATCCAAGTTGGAAGTACAGATGCAGAAGTGGATTCGGGTTGACTCATGTCTAAAGCTCGCTTATCTATCATTAAGATTCAAATAAAAATCATGCGTGAATACAGTATACTTTGATTTTATGCCGTGCAGTGCGTCACTCCACCGCAGTACGCGGTCATGGTGATTTATTTTTGCAATTATTTATCACAAACTTAGTGTTTAAGACATTCGAAATTTGTGATGTGATTGAGCAAATTACAACACAGAATGATATACATCATGAATGCTCAAGACGTTTTAGACTTTTGGTTTCATCCTGACACTCAAGCCCATTGGTTTGCGAAAAGTGATGATTTTGATCAACAATTACGCAACAAATTTTCTGAAGTTTTTCAGCAAGCCTGTCAAGCCGAACTCTGGTCATGGCGAAAAACGGCTGAGGGACGTTTGGCTGAGATTATTATTTTAGATCAACTTTCACGCAACATGTTTCGTGATCAAGCGCAGGCTTTTGCCCAAGATGGTCTGGCTTTGGCCTTGAGTCAGGAAGCCATCAGTTTGGATCTCGATCAACAACTGAGTCCTGATCAGCGTTCATTTTTATATATGCCGTTTATGCACAGTGAGTCTGCGCTGATGCATGAATTTGCATTAAAAATTTTTCAACGCTTGGGCAATCCGGTCAATCTGGAGTTTGAAAAGAAACATAAGGTGATTATCGATCGCTTTGGACGCTACCCACATCGCAATGCCATACTGGGACGTGTTTCGAGCCAAGAAGAGTTAGAGTTTTTACAGCAGCCCAACAGCAGCTTTTAAGCGTCTTTTAAACGCCATTTGTGCTCTGCATGTGTTGAAGTCATGCCAGTCCGTCATGGTACTTGGTCTTTGTGATTGGTCCTTATGATTGGTCTTTTTATTGGTCCTTATGATTGATCATGCGACTGGGGCGTTGTACTGAATTGTGATGACTGATCATTGTTTCAAGACATGCTGATTTACAGGGAATCCTTCTATGAAAAATATATATCTGAGTCTGGTCTTGGTCGGCGTTACGGCACTGAGCGCATGTGCCAGCATTCCCTCCAAACCATTGCGCTTTGATCAACTCGGCCAATTTGAAACTTATCCCTTAAATGCAAACAGTTACCGTGTCAGTTTTAAAACTGGCCGTAATATCAGCTTCGGTAGCGCAGAAGAAATTGCCTTGCTCAAAGCGGCACAAATCACGGTCCAAAATGGCTTTCAATATTTTAAAGTCGTGAATGATCCGAGTAACCGCACGCAACAGCCACCGCGCCAAGCTGTGGTCTATCCAGCGCCGATGTATCATCCTTATCCTTATGGCTATCGCAATCGCGCGATGCCGTTTTATGATCCCTTCTTCTATGACACGCCTCAAGTGGTGACACTTGATCCGGTTGAAGTTGCTTATACGATTGAATGCTTTAAGGATAAAAAAGCTGCTCCCGCGGATGCTTTCGATGCAGTGATGATCCTCAAGTCCTTGGGACAAAAATATTCACTCAGTGCCAGTGGCGAAGTTTTAAACCCTGAACCGGCAACGACAGAAACAAAAAAATAATTTAGGAAGATGAATGTCGACTAAAACCCCAAGCGTTTCACCCAACCTGCTGCGCAGTAAACGTTTTGCCAGCATCGCCCTGGTGATTGCGGTCATCACCTGGTTTGTGTTGATGATCGTGGCCAAGCTGATACCTGAGCAAGCCTGGTTGATCCATATCTTTATGTTGGGTGCTGAAGCCGGTGTGGTCGGCGGCTTGGCCGACTGGTATGCCATCACGGTGTTGTTCCGCAACCCTTTTGGTCAAATTCCGATTCCAAAGTTTTTAAAAGACCACACCGAAATTATCCCCCGTAACAAAGCGCGTATTGCCGAGTCGATGGGTAAGTTTGTGCAGGAAAACTTTTTATCGCCCAAAGTGGTTGAACTGAGTTTACAAAAAACCGATCTAACCTTGGCGGTGGGCACATGGCTCGCCAATCCTGCACATAACCAACAAGTGGTCGATGTGATCCAACAGACTGTGCCCAAAGTCTTTGACTTCGTCGGTCAGGAACAGATCGGGCACTTTATCCAAAGCAACAGCGTGCAGTGGCTGCGCAGTACCCGGATCAACAGTCTGGCCAGTGAAATGCTACGTGCAGTCCTAGAAAATGACTTCCATCAAGACGTGTTACAACGCGGCCTCGACCTCGCGCATCAGTGGATGCTGCAAAATCCTGATCAAACTCAGCAGCTCACCCGACGTTTGTTTAAAGAACTGGGGGTCTGGAAGTTGGCCAAGGGGGCAAGTTTTATCGGTATCGATGTGCAGCAGCGCACCATTGATTCCTTGTTAGAAAAAGTCGAATCCATGCTCGCCGATCCTGAGCATCCATTTCGCCAGAAAATTGAACAGACCGCACAAGAATGGATGCAGCAACTCGCTGATCCAAGCAGTATGGCCAGTCAACGCCTGAATGCCAACAAAGACGCCTTGTTGGACAGCAGTGCGGTACTGAACTTTATCAGTGGTGCGGTGGTGATTTTGTGTGATGCGATCAAAAAAGACCTGCTGAAACCGCACTCGGATATCGCGATGAACTTGCGTGTGGCGATCCAACAAGTCGGTGAGAACCTAATTGAAAACCAAGCCGTGCGCACGCTACTCAATGAGCGTATGAGTGAACTGGCGATTAATCTCAGTGATGAATACAGTGAAAAAGTCATCCGCTTTATCAGCGAACGCATTCACGAATGGGATTCACGCGAGATGATCGACAAAATTGAAAATGAAGTCGGCAGCGATCTACATATGATTCGGGTCAATGGTGTGGTGGTGGGTGCCTTTATCGGTCTGACCTTAGGCGTGATCCGCGCATTGGTAGATGTGGCGTTTTAACGCGCTGCATCGACTGCACTTCACCCACCCTCAACTCTGCCCCCCTTGCCCTTGTCGCATGATTCGCACAGGTTTTTGTTATGATTGAATTTAACTCCAAGCTTCCGGCTCAACCGGTCACCATCTTCAGTCGCATGAGTGCCATGGCACAACGCCTGAATGCACTGAATCTTTCCCAAGGTTTTCCAGACTTCCCCGCGCCTGAGGCCTTGCTGGATGCGCTGAGTCAAGCCACCCAAGCCGGTCATAACCAATATCCGCCCGGCGATGGTGTATTGGCGTTGCGGGAACAACTGGCGCAGCAGTTTTTACAACGTGACCAGATCCAACTTGATCCAGTGACTGAAATCTGTGTCACCGCTGGCGCCACCATTGCCCTGTTTTGTGCCATCCAAGCCATCGTGCATGCCGGCGATGAAGTGATCATGTTTGATCCAAGCTATGACAGCTATGCGCCCAGTGTGGCCTTGGTCGGCGGCAAAGCCGTACGCCTCAGTTTAGATGCCCCGAGTTTTGCGGTGGATTGGAACCGCGTTGAGCAGGCCATCAGCGATAAAACCCGATTAATCATCGTCAATACCCCGCACAATCCCAGCGGTGCGATTTGGAGCAGCCAAGACTGGCAACAGTTAATCGCACTGATCCGCGATAAAAATATCTGGGTCTTGTCCGATGAGGTCTATGAGCACCTAATCTATGATGGGCAAAAACATTGTTCTGCACTGAGTTTCCCAGAACTTCGCGAGCGCAGTATCGTGGTCGGCTCTTTTGGTAAGACTTTTCATGTCACCGGTTGGAAAACTGGCTACTGCGTGGCAGCCCCACAGTTGATGACTGCATTTCGACAAATCTATCAGTACGCCAACTTTTGCGGCGTGACCCCAGTACAAGTGGCACTGGCGCAATTTATGCAGCAGCATCCTGAACATATTCAGGGCTTGGCGCAGTTTTATCAGCAGAAGCGCGATCTATTTGTATCCGGTCTGGCAGACTCCAAGTTTCGCTGTCTACCGGCGCAGGGCACTTTTTTTCAAATGGTGGATTATGCTGAATTGCGCCCCGACTTAGATGATATCGCCATGTGTCAATTTCTGGCGGAGCAACATAAAATTGTCGCAATTCCAGTGTCAGTGTTTTACCATCATCCGCCTCAAAATTTACGCCTGATCCGCTTCTGTTTTGCCAAACAAGAAGACACTTTATTGCGTGCGGTCGACATCCTCAATCAATGTGGTTCAGCCCATTGAGTATGCTGCCGATGCATCTTTATGCTTTATCTGACTGGATTTTATAAAAATATATGCCACCTCGTCCGAATATGATTGATCACCCCCAATTTTGGAAAGCATTCGTGTTGTTTTTGCTGCCCTTAATTGCGACCAATATCTTGCAGAACCTCGCGGGCACGATTAATACCGTTTTTGTGGGACAGATGATGGGGGTCGATGCGATTGCCGCGATCTCTGTGTTCTTCCCGATCATGTTTTTCTTGTTGGCCTTTATTATTGGTCTCTCTGCCGGTACCACGGTCTTGGTCGGTCAAGCTTGGGGCGGTAGAGACATTAACAAAGTACGCAGTATCGTCGGCTCGACTTTATTTATGACCCTGATCGGCGGCAGTATCATCGCCTTACTCGGGGTGATCTTTGCCAAACAAATCCTGTTGCTGTTGGGCGTCAGTGAGCAAGTCATGCCGCTGTCCCTGCCCTATGTCCGCTGGATGATGGCAGGGAGTCCATTGCTGTTCGTTTATATCATCTACACTTCGATATTACGTGGCGTTGGCGACAGTATTACCCCATTGATTGCGCTTGGCCTGACCAGTGTCATGGGCTTGATCATTACCCCGGTGTTGATCGCGGGCTATTTTGGCTTTCCGGCTTTGGGGATCGTGGCGCCTGCAATTGCCTCGATTGTGGGTTATGCGGCAGTGCTGATCTTTTTATATGTCTATTTACTGAAAAAAGATCA
>JASLJB010000188.1 GCA_030152605.1 Acinetobacter sp.
TCTGAACGCTCTGTGGCGCTACTGCGCTGAAAGTGAATGCTGCGACGATCTAAGGCTTTGAATTGACTTTGATCATCCAGCAAACGTAACAGTTGCGGCTGAATCGATACTTGAGGATTGGAGACCAATAACTGCGCCTCATCGATCAACCAGTTAATGCCTTCCTCACGCAGCAAACGTGTGACAAAGGCATAGTCCGTTTCATTAGACTGCATAATAAAAGGACGTACGTCATAGTCACGTTGCAAAGCACTGACATCCAAGCTAAGGCTGGCGGCAAATAACGCACTACGTTGTTGCCATTCTTTAAACACACATTCAACCACCTCCAGTACCGACTTGCTCATAAACACCCGACTATTCCGGCGTTTATGCCAAAGCGCGCTGGCATCAGACATCTTGATCTGATAAATCGTCAATGCACCATCCGAGGCACCGATGCTCGCCGCAGTGACAATTCCGCTGCAACGAAAAAACTCGCCACGATCCGTGATCGTATCGACAGCAACCTGACTGCCGATCAATTGCTTGAGTGGGATGCTTGCATCTGTAGACAGGCAAATCAGTTGCGCACTGAAACCGTTATTGATCTCATGCGTCCCATCGATCCGTTGCAGATAGAGTTGTTGATTGAGCACAGTATTGGAAAATTGCACATGAATCGCACGTTTTTTTGCACTCAGCCCCAGATGCGCCAATGCCTGTTGAATGGTATTGATCATTTAGTTGGCTCCGACCACGCTGCTTTGCTTGGGCAGTAACTTACAGCCACAGGAGAGCGCGTCGTTAACCCGAGCGACCGCTTTGCCCATCACCAACATATGTGCATCACCACTGACGATGGTGGCAACGACTTTATGTAAGGGACAGCTCGCAGTATCGCCGACACACGCCACCGCAATACCCTGAACCAGAAAACGACTATTCCCTGTGAGTACATTCCCACCACCTGTGGTCGGACAGCCAATCGTAATATAAGGCGTTGCCATGATCCTGCTCCTGGTTATAAAACTTCAAATTCAATACGGCGATTCTTTTTACGACCATCCGCTGTGCTGTTATCTGCGACTGGCTTTTCAGATCCCATGCCTGTGGTGGATAAACGCGATTCTGGAATATTTTTCGCTATTAAATATTTCTTTACCGCTTCGGCACGCTCTAAACTCAGTTGTACATTTTTCTGAGCATCGCCTGAACTATCGGTATGGCCGATAATTTTGAAATTTTTGCCTTGTACTTTATTTAAGGCGACTGCCATTTCATCCAAGATCTGCGTACCTGATGAAGCCAACACGGCACTGCCCGATTCAAACTCGATGATGCGATTTTTTAATGCATCATCGACCACCTTTTGCTCCGCTTGGTTCACGGATAACTGGGCGTTAAAACGATACGGGGCTTGTACCAAAGTTTGAAAAGCAGAGGTCGTGGCTTGGATCTCCTCTGGACTGGCAATCTTTCCGGTCAGCTGAACCGATGTGCCATTCACCGCCAACTTGCCCTGAGACACTTTTTTCAAGTCAGGAGTGATATAACGCGTCACCTGTTCACTCCAGCCTGCTGGTGCTGCAACGGGTCGAACTTGAATCTTATCGATCACTTGATCTTGACCATAAACCGCACGCAACTTGTCCAACACTGCTTGTTTATTGGCTTCATTCGGTACCACCCCCTCAGCGATCACGGGCTGTGCCAGCAACGAAGTGGCACTCAAGCACAGTCCCACCCCCAGTCCCAAGCCCATCCAAATGTGGCGCATTGCAAAGAATTTAAGCAATCGTTGTGATTTATTATTCATAATTTGCCATCTATAAAAGTTTGTCTAAATAAACGAATGCCTTGGTTCAGGCCAATACGTCTTTCACATAAGGCTTGTTCAAGCGCAGCTAAGCCGGCATTTTGTTCTAAATGCGCATCGATCCATTGTGCTTGTAATAACGACACCCAATGCTCACCATGCATTTTTTGGCTAAACACATCGCTCAGCGCCTGAATGTCTGCGCCTTGGAAGCCAAAGAGCAATACCGGTGATTCGGCATGCAAGATCCCAATCAAGACTTCGGTGTTGTGCCGTGTTAAAAATCGAGCAATAAGATTGACCCAAAAGGCCGCAATTTCATGACAATAATCGTGATTATTAATTGGTAGGATCAAAACTTTATTGAGGTTTTGCGTGCCATGCTGCAACACAGGTTGTAACAACAAGCCCAGACCAATCATGCTTTGCGCAAGTTCATAACCGCTCAGTTGCATTAACTGTGCAAATGAATGCAAGGTATGCTCTTCAAAAAATGCTTGGCTGTCAGCCTCAGCACAGACTTGAATATCAGACTTGAGGGAGCTGAGCGCTTGCTGCAATTGATCTGCATCCCGAATGGCCAACATATTGCGGTTTTTCTGGCGCAAATCCATCAACACCGGTTTATAAACCATGGGCGCCAAAAACAGGTTTTGACTCGGGGACTGTACTTCGAGTAAATGGCTCAACACCATTGGATAGCGGCGCCCAGACAGATCCTGACTGGCGATCAGATTCGCCACCAAAAACATCTCTTCTTTGGGATTGCCAATAAAGAAATCTAGGGCGGGTAATGCCGAATAGCTGCGATCAAACTCAGGGTCGCGCATGGCCAATTCCAGCGCTTCCTTAATCCAAAGGTCAATGACTTGGATCAAATCATACTGGCCTTTGGTTTTTAAAAAGTCGCCCCATGCAGGGCTTTTGCCATAGTACAGCGCTGTTGATTTCATCAATTGCATCTTTGTTCTCCCTAGTGCTTGAACATATACTCAATCACGGTGTTGCACCTGCTGCCGGCTGTGATGCTGGCGCAGTCGATGGTGCTGCTGGACTTGCACCTGTAGCAGGATTGCTCGTCGGTGCCTGTTGTGCTGCCACCACACGAATACCAGTGTTGGTGGTGACACGATCAACCAGTTTTAGACCCGCGTAACCACGATTCCCGCCGACACCACTGTTGCCACTAATCAGTCGGAAGGTCATTTTTACTGCCAACTTCGGATCTTGCTTACTGGTCCAAGTCATATCAAAGCTGCCGCCCTTTTCAACACGTTGTGCTGAGTCAATCAAACGGTTAATGCCATATTCGCCAGGCGCTTCAAAAATCGTATGCGTCTGTCCTTCGAGATCCACTGCGGTAATCCGCGCCCCTGGGATCGCACCAGGATTTGGCCAAACAAAACTCACCCATTGTTGTATCCCGTTTTCAAACAACATGCGTTGTCCATCAATGTCGACGGTATAAGACAACAACTGCGAATTCGGTTGTGGGAAAAACTGGAAGTTGGACTGGTTGGCCGCAGCAGGTGCAGCATTGGCTTGATCTAAGCCGCCGGTAGCGACACCATTGGCGGGTGCAACGTAGGTTTTAAAGTCATTTAAGAACTGTGGATTTAGTGCAATTCCCAAGTCTTTCCACGTTTTTGAAGTTAAGGTATAGCCACGGCGAATCACCAAAGGATCTAAATTCTCTTTGACATAACGTGCAATGCTGCCATTTTCGCCCAAGATTTGTCCGATCTCACCTGAAGTGGCTTGAACAGTGGCCGAAGCATTAAATGGATATTTTTGACTCAAGGTCTGCGTGAATGGTTGGTAGGCTTGCATCACCCAAAGTTTATTGAGCTCATCTTGCGCCGGTACCAACAACACACTAAAGGCTTGTGTCAACGGGCTCATAAGTAACTTCTGTAGCATTTGCTGGTCGAGCTCATTCAAGCCCACCATCAACTTTTCATCGACAATTTTTTGCGTGTGATTAAAGACGGAGTTCTGATCACTAATGGTGGTTTTAACCAAGCTCATCGCGCTTGGCCCCATGTCACCTGAGCTTTTCAAGTCATTAAACTTACTGCGCACTTGCGCAAAGCTGTTGAGGTACTCATCCATCAAAGACTGATTTTGTTGATCATCACGTTTTCGTACCAGCTGATAGAACACATTAAACTCTTGTGAAATCTGTCCTTGCGCTTGGGTCATCGCACGCTGAACATCAAGATCATTGCCCTGTCTAAGCACTTTACGTTTAAACCAGGCCACAAAGCCGGTTTTTGGTGCTGCCAATTCTGCTTGGACGATTGGGTTATCCCAACTGGTTTCTTTGGCTACC
Organism: Acinetobacter sp.; assembly: GCA_030152605.1. Taxonomy (GTDB): domain Bacteria; phylum Pseudomonadota; class Gammaproteobacteria; order Pseudomonadales; family Moraxellaceae; genus Acinetobacter. The sequence goes on from JASLJB010000188.1 coordinate 4,131, forward strand.
CGATCCATTAAAGTACGTATCGGTGAATTCTGTGGCTCACCCAATACATCGACCACTTTGATTTCAGCATCAAAATCAGCGGCTTTGGCATAGTGCACGGCATTGAGGAATTTCTTCCATTCTGCAATATATTCTTGCTTATACAATTGGGTCAGCTGTTTACGAATCTGATCTGGGCTACCACTAAAGGTCAGATCATCCGACTGCGTACTGTTAAGTACCCAATCTTTGGTGTCGGTTGGACGATTGGCGGCCTCATCAATCGCAGCAGCAACATATTCATCCCATGCTTTTTGGGTGAAGACTCCTGGTAGTGCATAACCAGCGAGTACCGTGGTTTTATGGTTTTCACCGACAATTTGTCCCATGGTCAGGGCTGGGAAACGCACCGCGGCACGCATTTTAATTTCGTTATACACCCGATCACGTGCCGGCATCCCCCGAACCACGGAGAGTAAGACTTGACGTGACTGATCCACCAACTGGGTGTTGGACGGTAATACAGGGAAATGCTCATCATTGGCCAAAGTCATGGCATAGCTCAAGATTTGCTCGGCTTTTTGGGTCATTTCATTGGCATTATTCTGCCCACGATTGGCTTCTAACCAAGTCCGCCAAAAACGAGTCACTTGATCTCCGAGATGCCCCGCTTCCATATACTGTCTATTGCTCAGCATGAGATAAGCTTTCAGCGCATTATAAGCATCTTGAGGATTGCTATCCGAAGGCTCTAAATACTGTTGTGCTTTGGCATTGGATGTTTGTTGAATCTGCACATCACGATGATTGGCTTTGAGTACTTCAGCGTTGTTGTTCACTCGGACTAAGTATTGCGCCATGTTCTGTTGCGCAGGGACTAAAACAATGTGTTTAATCCCGTTGAGATACTCAAGTTTTAAGCGCTCACGGAGTTGATTGCCTTGATATAAACCAAAGGAGAACTTCAAAGGACGCTTGGCATCAAACTCATCCAGTTGCTGCAAGCGTTGCTGTAAAATCAACAATGCATTGAGATGCGCGCCAAGATCCTGTCCTGCGGCACTTTCCATTTGTACAACTTTATTTAAATCCGCTTGTACATCGGCGATTAACTGCTGGTTATTTCGATAAGACCACACCCACAGCGCGAGGCAGGTTGCGACCAACAATAATGCGAGAATAAATCCTAAATAACGTTTACGCTTGCTTGCTGGATTAATATGCTGCTTGACCAAATTTTTATCTTTCAAAATCACATCTGAAAATAGGCCTTTTAGAAAATAGCCATGATTCTGTGAAATTGAGTTTTGCGCCGAAGATTCACCAGCAGCTCCTTTTTGCAATTGAAACTCTTGTGCAATCTGCTCGGTCATCGGACTTTCAATCAAGCCCTCTTGTAAGGCACTGGTGAAATAAAATCCACGAAATACCGGTTTAAACTGATAAGGATTTTCTTCAAATAAGGTACTGATAAAAGTTTTAAGGATCGGTTTAAGGGTTTTAAATTCGAGTGGAAAAGTCATCACACTCGGTGAAATATTATGTGCGTGCCGACGGCTCAAGTGCGTCGTACTAACACTCTTTAATCCATCGTATAAAATATTATAATGCTGCTCAAAGCATTCGCTGGCATTGCTGGATGAGTCTGCATCATAAGGTAGCGTTGCGCCCCAAACCTGATCAAACTCACTGCCTTCGTAGCATTCAAAAAACTCAGTAAAGCCAGCCACCAAGTCCATTTTAGAAAACACCACATAAACTGGCGCGAAAATTTCCAAACGCTCGGTAATATCTTGGATGCGCGAACGCAGATTTTTAGCCAGTTTTAAGGTTTTTTCTGGGCTTTGACTGATCAGCTCTGCAGTACTGACAATGATAATCAAACCATTGATCGGTGCTTTGGCTCGATTCTTCTTTAATAAACCTAAAAAGCCGAGCCATTCAGAGTGATCATCGGAATAAACCGAGTAACGCCCCGCGGTATCGAGTAAGACCCCTTCAGTTGAAAAGAACCAATCACAGTTACGCGTACCACTTAAGCCTGCTGAAACCATTTTTTGATGGTTTTCTTCGAAAGGAAACTGTAAACCCGAATTATAGATCGCCGAACTTTTACCTGCAGCGGGATTACCAATCACCATATACCATGGCAACTCATACAATGCTGCATTGCCTTTTTTATCACCGAGTTTGGACTTTCGAATTAACTGAACCGAATCTTTGATTTGTTGATTAATCAGTTGTAGTTCTTCTTTGTTCTTGGTTTTACCGTATTCACTGAGGGTATCTTGTTCGATTGCCTCAGCTAACTCCTCACCTTGTTTGGCATTTTTGCGTCGCTTAATCAGCCAATATATGCCATAAACGATTAAGCCCAAGATATAGGCAGCAAGCAAGCCCCAAAAAATATAGGGTGGAAGATAATTATATGAGGACAATAATGCTGCAAGTAGTGAAAGCGCAATAATCGCTTTCGGGTTACTTACATACTGCCAAACGTAGCCTAAAATCGTATACATTGGATTCTCAATTTGGAAAACTTTTTAAACGGGTTTTTATGTTCATTGCTTGATCTCCGCAGGCGAAATAAATACCTGCGTCAATGGATATTCAGTGCTATACACCATGCTATGCAGGCTTTGATCCACATGTAGTGCCAGCATAAATCCATACAATTTAGATAAACTTTGGGTATGACCTAAACTTGATTGGCTATAAATAAAATGACTTATATCAATCGGGCTATCCACAAAGCGTTGTTGCAGTGTCTTAAACACCTTTTTTTCAGAAGGACTTTCAAGTATCGATACAAAGGTTGCATCCTCCTCATATTGTTC
>JASLJB010000222.1 GCA_030152605.1 Acinetobacter sp.
TGAAGAACAACTCGCCCTCATCCAACGGGGCACTCATGAAATTATTTCTGAAGAGGATCTACTTAAGAAACTCAAAGAAAACCGACCTTTAAAAATTAAAGCAGGTTTTGACCCAACTGCACCTGATTTGCACTTTGGTCATACTGTATTAATTAATAAATTAAAGACTTTTCAAGACTTAGGTCATGAAGTGACTTTCTTGATCGGTGACTATACCGCGATGATCGGTGATCCATCGGGTAAAAGTGCGACGCGTCCACCTTTGTCACGTGAACAAGTGGAAGCGAACGCGAAAACTTATCAAGAACAAGTCTTTAAGATCCTTGATCCGAATAAAACCAAAGTCCGTTTTAACTCTGAATGGTTTAACGAGCGTTCTGCGGCTGACCTGATTCAATTGGCCAGTCAGCAAACTGTGTCACGCATGCTAGAACGTGATGACTTTACCAAGCGTTATAAGAGTCAACAACCGATCGCAATCCATGAGTTCTTGTATCCATTGGTCCAAGGCTATGATTCGATTGCACTTGAAGCAGACGTCGAAATGGGCGGTACCGATCAAACCTTTAACTTGTTGATGGGTCGTACCCTGCAAAGTCGTTATGGTCAAGAATCTCAAGTCTGCATCACCGTGCCGATCCTTGAAGGTCTTGATGGCGTCAATAAAATGTCTAAATCTTTAGGCAACTATATCGGTGTATTTGATGCGCCGGGCGCGATGTATCAAAAAGTGCTTTCTATGCCAGACAGCTTGATTCCACGTTACTTTGAGCTATTGAGCTTCAAGGGCTTGGATGAGATCGATGTCTTGCTTAAAGAAATCGAAGCTGGTCGTAACCCGCAAGAGATTAAAAAAATCTTGGCCTTGGAATTGGTTGAACGTTTCCATGGCGAAGAAGCTGCTGCCAATGCACATAAAGGTGCAGGCAACGTGATCACCGAAGGTGAAGTGCCTGAAGATACCCCAGAAGTGACGATTTCACGTGCTGAATTTGGTGGCGAAATCTTTATCGCCTCAATCTTACGCACTGCGGGTCTGACCAAAAACGCCGCACAAGCCAAAGATGCAGTGGCACGTGGTGCTGTTAAAGTCGATTGGAATGTGGTGGATGCCAACTTCTCGGTCAGCGAAAACAAAACTTGTATTATTCAAGCAGGTAAAAAAGCCATTGCACGAGTGATCTTTAGCGACTAAGCCAAAGATCGAGACTCGGGCCAAGGCCATAAAAAAACCACAGTACGCGATCTGCCTGCTGTGGTTTTTTTCTGCGGTCTCAAATATTTAAAATACAGGCCGCATCAGGGGTAGCATCTAGGCGCTGGCATAAAAGCGATCGAGCGCTGAGAAATACGGCATGATCCATTTGATGATGGTTCCCACCAACAATGCGGTAATCACCGTGCCTTCTCGTACCCCAATCACCTGTTGGGTAAAGATCAAGGCACTGAGTGTTGCTACCAGCACGATGCAGATATCACCGACGGTTTTACAACGGCTAAAGCTGATATGAAAACGTAAGCTGACCGCTTGATAGAAGCCTTCGATCGCCAAGTTGACCAAATTGGCCTTAAGGATCAAGCAAATCCCGATCGCGGTAAATATACAACTCAGCAAACAAAACAGCAGTTGCAGCAGGTAATGTTCCAAGTGCCAGCTGTTGGTCCACAGCAGCATCAGATCAATAAAAACCCCCATACACATGCCGACCAACAGTTGTAGCCAGCGGCTCCAATGAAACTCGGAGCGCAGCACCAGAAACTGTAGAAAAATCATCACCAGATGAAACAAGATGGTCATCATCCCGACACTCAATGGCAGGATATAACTATAGGTATAGGGTACAGAAGACACCGGTGAGGTACCTAAATTGGAACGAATCGACAGCACCACACCAAAGGATAAAATCGCCAGACCCGCGAGTAGGATCGCACTACGTGAAATAAAATGTTGAGGCATAACTCTATTTACAGTACCCGCCGAGGACTGGGCACTGTTCTAATTGAAAATTGGAAACTGATGAGACAGTCCAAACAATGGATATTTTCAAAAGCTTTCGCTGTATCACAGGCTGTTCAAGGCATGAAAATCAGCGCAGCACACAAAACTTGAGTTGCGCTACATGAAGACAGGTGTCGTGAGACACGCCATCGACTGAACAGACCTGAGGTCTTGGTTGAGATAAGCTTTTGAAAATATAAGATGAAAGGCTAATGTAGCTCAGATCGCTAAAATTGCAAGTAGCGTCCAATGACTCAATAGCGCTATACATGCGCGAGCAGTTGCCAGAAAGCACGGATTTTAAAGATAAACTTATCATAATTAAATTTTATGAATTAATAGTATAACGATCCACTAAAAACATATTTTTAAAAATAAAACAGAAAAAATACTATAAACAGCTTAACGCCACGCTTGAATATTGAGACTTATAAGGTGCTGGTTTTTATCAGCTCAACTTAGGTCAAACAACATCATGTCATCACGTTCAACGATCACGCTTACAGGTCTCCTGCATATAGATGTCGCATTATCATGAAAATTAGAACTTTACTCTTCAGTGCTGCGGCATTGCTGTTGCTAGATAGTCAGACTTGGGCCAGTGCCAAAGCCATTGTGGTCGGTTATCAAAGCAATGTTGAGCCTGCCAAAGTGGCGCAGGCGGATGGGGTTTATGATCAGGCCATCGGCGAGAAAATGAATTGGCGTCAGTTTAACAGTGGTGCTGAAGTCTTGACGGCATTGGCCTCGGGTTCGGTGGATATCGCCTTGATTGGTTCGAGTCCACTCGGGGCAGCGGTGGCCAACAACTTGCCGATCGAAGTATTCCTGATGGCGACGGATTTAAAAAGTGCAGAGGCCTTGGTGGTACGCAATGCCAGTGGCATCAACACGCCCCAAGATCTGATCGGGAAAAAAATCGCCGTGCCCTTTGCATCGACGGCACATTACAGCCTACTCAATGCCTTAAAACACTGGAATATTTCAACCCAGCAAGTCCGACTGCTGAATCTAAAACCGGCGGAAATCAATGCCGCTTGGCAACGTCGCGATATTGACGCGGCCTTTGTTTGGTCGCCAGCACTGGCCAAGATCCAAAAAACCGGCAAGGTCATGACCGATGCAGCACAGGTCGGACAGTGGGGCGCACCGACCTTTGAGGTCTGGGTGACACGGCGTGACTTTGCCAAGCAACGGCCTGAAGTATTGCGCAAGTTTGCCGATGTGACGCTAAATTACTACGACCACTATAAAAATCATCCAGAACAATGGAGCGCGAGCAGTCCGGCAGCGGCCAAGATCGCCAAAATCACTGGTGTAGATGTGCAAGATGTACCGACGCTGTTGGCGGGGGCGGTCTATCCGATCCGTGCTGAACAACGCAGTCAAAACTATCTGGGCGGGCGCACTGTGCAGGACATGGCCAAGTCGGTTGAGTTCCTCAAGCAATTGGGACTGGTCAAGCAGGTTTCACCGAACTATGCCGCATTTATCTCCACGCGTTTTATCCAAGCCACACCGTAAGCACAAGGGAAATCAGTCACATGGCAATTTTAACTGTTGAACAGGTCAAAGCCCAATATCCCGGTGCATCGCAACCGGTACTGTCAGACATCTCTTTTGAACTCGGCCCCAAACAGCTCATGGTGGCTTTGGGCGCCTCTGGGAGTGGCAAAACCACCTTATTAAATCTGATCGCCGGTTTTAGTCAGCCCAAGTCGGGCAGTATTCGCTTGGATGGTGAGCCGATTCGAGCACCTAGTCGCGATCGCGGGGTGGTGTTTCAGGATGATGTGTTGCTGCCGTGGCAGAATGTGGAAAACAATATCGCCTTTGGTTTAGAACTGGCTGGTGTGGACCGAGCCACACGGCTGCAACGTGCGCACGACTTGCTCAAGTTGGTCAATTTGAGTGGTTTTGAGCAACGTGCGATTTGGGAACTCTCTGGTGGACAGCGTCAGCGTGTCGGTCTGGCCCGTGCATTGGCCTCTGATCCCAAGCTGTTGTTGATGGATGAACCTTTTGCGGCCTTGGATGCTTTTATTCGGGAGCAGATGCAGTGCCTGTTGTTGGATGTGTGGCATCGCACCGCCAAGCCCGTGTTTTTGATCACGCATGATATTGAAGAGGCGGTGTTTTTGGCCACAGACCTGTTGATCTTGGCGCCGCATCCGGGGCGGATCGTGGAGCGGATCAGTTTGGACTTTGCTTTGCGCTTTGCAGACGGTGAGCCGGCACGCAGTATCAAATCAGATCCACGCTTTATTGAGATGCGTGAATATGTGTTGCATCGGGTCTTTATTCAAAACAGTCAAGCACAGCTCGCGCAGGTCTAATCAGATGTCTCGTTCAAACCCCTCCAAATCCGCCAGCGTTGAGCATGCGCTCAGTCAGACGCCAGCCGATAAAGTTTCACGTGAAACCCATGTCACCCTGATCAGCATCGTCACTTTGCTGAGCTTGGTTGCAGTGTGGTGGTTGGTGACCGCGCAACATTGGATTGATCCGTTGTTTTTGCCTTCGCCAGTGGCAGTACTGCAACGTTTTACCGATCTGTTCAGTGCGGGCTATATGGGCATCGATTTGTGGAAACACATCTTTGCCAGCCTGGGGCGGATCGGTGTGGCCTTATTTTTTGCGGTATTGACTGCACTTCCGGTGGGGATTGCGATTGGCCGTAGTCAATGGGTGCGCGGCATCTTAGATCCGTTGATTGAGTTTTATCGGCCGATCCCGCCCTTGGCCTATCTGCCTTTGATCGTGATTTGGTGTGGCATCGGTGAACTGTCCAAAGTACTACTGATTTATCTGGCGATCTTTGCACCGATCGTGATCGCCACCGCCACAGGGGTGCGTTCTGCAGATCAAACAAAAATCCGTGCGGCACAGTCCTTGGGCGCCAGCCAAAAACAAATCATTCAGCATGTGATCTTGCCCAGCGCCTTGCCGAGTATTTTGACTGGAATACGCATCGGTTTGGGTGTGGGCTGGTCAACCTTGGTGGCGGCTGAGTTGGTCGGTGCCTCAGAGGGTTTGGGCTTTATGGTGCAGTCGGCCTCGCAACTGTTGGCGACCGATGTGGTGCTGGTGGGGATTTTGATCATTGCCGTGATCGCTTTTGCCTTGGAAATCAGCTTACGCCGTTTACAGAAACGTTTGGTGCCTTGGGATCAGCCATAGATCCTGACCTGATAACGGAACTTTTTTGACCATTTATTCGTATTTGCAGTGTTTATCGTTTTGAAGGAATATAAAGCCCATGAATGCGCTCGTTTCTCATCCATATAAAGTCACCCCACTCAACCCGACGATTGGTGCGGTGATCGAGGGCATTGATTTGTCCCAAACTTTGAGTGCAGCAGCACTGGCTTTGATCGAGCGCGCGTTGCTCGAACATCAGGTGATATTTTTCCGCGATCAACCCCTGAGTCCAGTACAACATGCGGCATTGGCACGCCAATTCGGTCAGCTGCATATCCATCCGATCTATCCAAATATCCCTGAGCAACCTGAAATCATGCTGCTGGATACCGAACTGAATGATTTGCGGGACAATGCTTTATGGCATACCGATGTGACCTTTTTAGCTGAGCCAGCGATGGGGGCGATTTTGTCTGCCAAGAAAGTGCCGGCCTATGGCGGCGATACCCTGTGGTCGAGTGCGACTGCGGCTTTTGAGGCCTTATCTCTGCCTTTGCAGCGCATGCTGTGTGGTTTGACCGCAACGCATGATATTGCCAAATCCTTTCCGGCAGAACGCTTTGGCACAGACCCAGCCGAAGTCGAAAAGCTCGAACAGGCCAAGAAAAAGCATCCGCCGATCAGCCATCCAGTGATCCGGACGCATCCGGTGACCGGTCGTCCTGCATTGTTTGTCAGTGAGGGCTTTAGCACGCGCATCAACGAATTGGATGCCAAAGAAAGTGATGCTGTACTCAAGCTGTTGTTTGAACATATTCAAAAACCTGAGTTTGTGGTGCGTTGGTCGTGGCAAGCCAACGATGTGGCATTTTGGGATAACCGCTGTACCTTGCACTATGCCGTCGATGACTATCGTCCCCAGCATCGCGTCATGAATCGCGCGACACTGATCGGCGATCAGCCATTTTATCGTGCTGAGGGGGAGTAATCTAAGTTGAGTGGTTGTCGTTTTTGGCTTACAAGTTAAGAGGAAAATATCCTCTATAAGTTACTCGGTTATTTTTATATTCTAGTTTCAACAGGGAACAGGATGTTTCCAGACATAATAACAAACACATGATAATAGTATGAACAAGCAGGATGCTGGGTACGACAGGAGTTATACCGATCGCAAAATACCAAGAAGCCCCGACAGGATGTCGGGGCTTCTTTTTATTTAGGCTGCATATTTTTTAGTTGCTTTTTTCATCTAATTTAAATAATAACTTTGCACAATCAAATGGATAATTATCATCAATCATCGAGTTAATCCATGAATAATAACAAACGCTTATTTACAGTCACTGCACTTGCCGCGTTGCTCAGTGCCTGTGGTGGGGATGACAAAGATCTACATATCCCGCCGACAGTGCCTGCGGCTTTAGAACTGAATATTTTACATATCAATGACCACCACTCACATTTAGATCCAGAAAGTATCAGTTTTAATTTGGATGTCGGTGCAGGCGCTGAACAATTCAAAGTCAGCAATGCCGGTTTTGCACGGATCGCGGGCTTAATCGAACGATTAAGCCAAGAGAAAAGCAATATCTTTAAAATGCATGCTGGCGATGCCATTACCGGTGACCTTTATTACAACTTAACTGCGGGTGAAGCCGATGCAGCCGTGATGAATCGGGTTTGCTTTGATAGTTTCACGCCTGGTAACCACGAGTTTGACGATCATGATTCAGGCTTGAAAAATTTTGTAGATTTACTCGACCAAGGCGAGTGTAAAACCAAGCCACAAGTATTAACTGCCAACGTTGAGTTTGGACCATCCTCACCGTTGTATCAGACCCAAAGGATTAAAAAATCACATGTGTTTGAGCGCGATGGACATAAATTTGCCGTGATTGGATTAACCATCGCCAATAAAACCGCGAACTCCTCACGTCCAAATGCAGATACCACATTTAGTGAAGAAGTTGCAGCAGCACAAAAAGAAATTGATCAGTTCAAAGCCCAAGGCATTAATAAAATTATTCTACAAACCCACGTCGGCTACGATATGGATAAGAAGCTGGCGCAGTCATTGAGCGATGTCGATGTGATTATTGGCGGAGATTCGCATACTTTGCTCGGGCCACAAACACTGAGTAAATATAATATGACCCCAGAGGGTGAATATCCGACTCAGCTGAAAAACAAGGATGGTGACTTGGTTTGTGTGGCGCAAGCATGGCAGTACAGTTATGTGCTGGGTGAGCTGAATGTTAAATTCAATCCGAATGGCAGCGTAAATAGCTGCGCAGGGACACCGCATATTGTGATCGGAGATGATTTTACCCGTACTGCCAAAGACAGTAAGCCGGTGAGCAATACGGAGAAGTTATTTATCTTCGATCAGTTTAAAAAGGATCAGGTGCCATTTACCTATGTTGAACAGGATGCCAAAACCCTTGAGTTGCTGAAACCTTTCCAAGCGCAGAAAGAAATATTTAGAAAAGCCATCATTGGCCAAGCACCGACCAATCTCTGTTTGCGTCGTGTACCTGGCACAACCCGTGATACCAATCGCTCGGTATTAGGCGATGTCTGCAATCAAAATCAGCAGGTCAATCAACATGGGGGTGATATTCAGCAAATCATCGCTGAGGCATTTTTACAGCAAGGCAAACAATTCTTTGCCGCAGATGTGTCGTTCCAAAATGGCGGTGGGGTTCGAGTTGATGTGGCGCAAGGGGATGTGACGGTAGAGAAAATCTATCAAGTCCTGCCATTTAACAATACCTTATATCGTTTAGATATGACGGGTGCCGAGATCAAAGCCACTTTAGAAGATGCCATGGATGCGGTGGTCACACACAACAATAGCGGCAGTTATCCTTATACTGGCGGTTTACGCTGGCATGTGGATCTCAACCAGGCCAAGGGCCAGCGTTTGAGTCAGCTTGAAGTGCGGGGCAGTAATGGCCAATACAGCGCATTGGATCTGAATAAAACCTACCGTGTTGCGACCATCGACTTTCTCGCCAATGGTGGGGACTTCTATAGCAGCATGAAAAGCATTCGCGGTGAACGCCGTCAAGATGTCGGTTTGGTGTATGCGCAGGCATTTTTAAAATATGCGCAGTCGCTACCAGGTGCTGAGGGGCAGAAGCAACTGCAAAAACTGCCGATCGAACACTACAGTACTCAAAGCTTTATCGATAAAGTCAGCTAAGCGCTCAGCATCATTTTAAAACGATCCCGCCTAGGCGGGATTTTATATGCTGGGGTATATGGTTTAAGTCTAAGGATTAATCACTTTGCTTGTTATACAACGTCCGCATATATATGTTCCAAGCTAAAAATAAATCCGCGCGATAGAAATGACGCGACTGATCAACAATGCCGATTTGGGTTTGCATTATCAATGTTAAAATTTTAAACTGGCGCAGCAATTTAGCCGAGATGGCTGTCAATAAAATGCAGCAGCGAATGACTTTCTGATGTCTTAACGGTCTATGATGGCCGAAGACGCGATTTTCACTTTATGAATGATGACAAGCTTTCACCCCGATAAAGTCTAGATCAAGCAACTCAACTTAAACTCCCACGATATTAAAACCGATCGAATCGAACAGCAGCATCTTGTGAGCGCAGGCAACGACCTATGTCGCACTCGATCGAATATCTATCTCAGTTCATGCCGAATAACAACCGTGATGCATGGTTTAGGGCTTGAGCATTTTAAAATGACCATGATTTTGGTGTGTTAGAAATACAGAAATTATAAGTGAATATATGAACGATTTTATAAATCCCGCGTTAATCCAAGCTGAGCATGATCAACATCTGCTTGGCTTTACTGAAATCCACCCTTTGGCCAAGTTATGGGCGCTACGCATCTTGGTTGAACTGGGAGGATCTCGGGAATTTATTTCAGAGCATTGTTTTACCCATCCTTGGATTGCACGGCATCTGGGGATGGACGAGGCATTACTCGCGGATGAGTTTAATCAACAAGCTGCCAATCAGGCTTTGATCCGACTACATCAACAGGCTGAACAGCAACAGCGCCAACACGCGCTACAATTTAATCCAGAGCTGGGTTTTAATTTAAATCTATTACAGCAGTTACTTGACCTGAATGAGGTTGAGAAATTGATTTTAGGTTTTGTGGTGATGTTGCATAGCGAGCAACTATTAGATGATGTGGCCGACAGTTTAGGGCTACTCAATGCTGCCAAAAGTATGCGTGCTTTGGCGATTATGTTGGGTCTGTCTTATGACGATGTTCGCCAAGCCCTTGCAGTACAAGGCGCATTACATCGTAGTGGTTTGATCAGTATGGAAACTGATTATAGTGGTTATCTACGTACTAAACTCAATCTGGTTTCCAATCAGTTGGTGGATAAACTGCTGGTTAAGTCTGACGATGTGATGGATTTATTTGTCGGTACCATTAATAAATCTGCGCTTGCTGAACTGAGTTTGGCTGATTTCCCACATCTCAAAAAACAGCTTGATTTGACACTGGCTTATTTACAACAGGTCAAACAGCATAAACATAGCGGCGTGAATATTTTTATTTATGGCAGTTCAGGCACCGGTAAAACCCAGCTGTGTCGGGTATTGGCGGCTGAGCTTGGCGTGAAACTGTTCGAGATCTCGTGTGAAGATGAAGACGGTGATGCGATTACGGCCACGGGACGTTTATGTGCCTATCGTGCTGCGCAGAGTATTTTTGATGGTAAATCTGCACTGCTGTTATTTGATGAAGTCGAAGATGTATTTAATGACACTGAAAATGGCGCAGGCATGAAAAGCACTGCCCAAAGTCGTAAGGCATGGGTCAATCGCATGCTGGAGCACAATCGTACCCCGACCATTTGGGTCTCGAACTCAGATCAACTCGACCCTGCGTTTATCCGTCGTTTTGATATGGTACTTGAAATGAAAGTACCACCGAAAAAACAACGGGTGCATATCATCCAGCAACACTGTGGTGAGGATCTCAGTCCGAACTACCAAGAAACGCTGGCCAATGTTGAGCAACTCTCACCTGCGGTATTACGCCGTGCCTATCGCGTCGCCACACATGCCAAGTTGAGTAATGCTGACTTAGCTGTGGAGCAGAGTATGACCCGACTGATCTCGGATACTCTAAAAGCCCAAGGCCATGCGGGGATTAAAAGTCTCGACAGTCATGCATTGCCACAGTTTTATGACTTGGCTTTTATTCAGACCAAGGCCGATTTAAAGCAAATTGCGGCAGGCATTCAGCAGCATGGTTTCGGACGTCTGTGTCTATATGGTGCTTCCGGTACGGGTAAAACGGCATTTGCACGTTGGTTGGCAGAATATATTGATCAACCTTTGTTGGTAAAACGTGGTTCGGATCTGATGTCGCCGTGGGTGGGGGAGATGGAAAAAAACCTCGCTGCCGCATTTGCTGAAGCAGAAGAACAGCAAGCGGTGTTGTTACTGGATGAAGTCGACAGCCTGCTACAAGATCGCAAGGATGCCACGCGCTCTTGGGAAATTAGCCAAGTGAATGAGTTCTTGGTTCAACTAGAAAGTTTTAATGGTGTGGTGGTCACCACCACCAATCGTTTTGATGATTTGGATCAGGCTGCACTGCGCCGCTTTGATTTTAAAATCCATTTTGATTATCTGAATTATGCCCAGCGCGTTCAGTTACTGCAGCAGGTTTGCCAGCAGTTACAGATCGAGGTCGATGAACAACGTGTGCGCAGCAAGCTACAGGAGATGAATCACCTTTGTGCCGGAGACTTTGCGGTGATCGTGCGCCAATCATTCTTTCATCCCTTTGCAGATGTTGAAGCGGTGGTACAACATTTGGCAGATGAAATGGCTGTCAAACATAAAGCTTCTTCTGCAATTGGTTTTAAGGCGTCTTAAAACCTCAAGTTCATTGCTGGTGAGTTATTAGGGATTACTTATTTTAAAGTCTGGCCTTATTTTGCTTGAATAATAAGCAGAACAAGGCTTAATCCACTTTATTTGCATTATTTTGTTTAAATATTGGACGTGCGAATGCTAATTTCGATAAATATCTAAATTAGGGGTTGCGCCTGAAAATATTTCGCCTATAATGCACATCCATCGGCGGTGATGTTGATAAAAACTTGTTGAGAAACAAGCACTTGATGAAATGTGATTCTAGAGTATAGTTTGCAGGATTAAGTGGTTGGGTTTGAAAACAAGCTTTTAAAAATATTAACATTACATGTTGACTTTCTAGAGATAGAGAGTAATATAGCCGACCTAGCTTGCTGCTGACGAAGTAGCAAGAAGATCATTAAGAATTTATGAAGAACAACTTGTGTGGATTTTTATCGGTTGATCAATTAAAAATTATCATTGATTGATTGGTAGAAATTACTCGAAGTTTATTTGAGAATATTTTTGTCAGTTATTTGATGAGCCAAGATTTGTAGCCATAAGCTACTAATGATTTTTAACTGAAGAGTTTGATCAT
>JASLJB010000336.1 GCA_030152605.1 Acinetobacter sp.
GAGGGGATTATTCCTGCACTTGAAAGTTCGCATGCAGTTGCATGGGCATTACGTGAAGCACCGAAACTCGGTCAAGATGTGAATATCGTGGTCAATCTATCTGGACGTGGTGATAAGGATGCCGACTACGTTGCGAATAAACTGGGCTTGAATTAAGTCCATTCCTGCTAGCCAAATTTGACGATCGCTTTGGTTTGGCGTAAAAAAACGAGCAATCCTTGTTTCAAGGCTTGCTCGTTTTTTAGGTCTCGTATGTGGGGCTAAAGCTGGGTTTAGCCTAGAATATAAGGGTAGGTTTAGCCTGAAATATACTGTTGGAGTTGTTGAATTAATTTCTTTTGGTCTTCCATCGTCGCTTTGACCAGATCACCAATAGAAACCAGTCCTATTAATTGTTCATTTTCAACCACAGGCAAGTGACGTAAGTGTTTGTCGGTCATTAGATCGAGACATTCTTCGACACGATGGTTGCGACTGACAGTAATGACCTTGCTGGTCATAATCTCAGAAACCGTGGTTTCTGCTGAACTGCGTTCCATCAGGGCAATTTTACGTGTGTAGTCCCGCTCCGAGATGATCCCGACCACATGTTGGTTTTGCACCACCACCACGGCACCGATGCCTTTGCTGGCCATCAAAGTGATGGCTGATAAAACGGTCGCATCTGGCGCGATCGTGGTGATGTCTTGAGATGTTTTGTTTTGTAATACGTTGGCAACTGTAGTCATCTACGTTCTTCCTTGCTTCTTCAAACTTAAAAATGAATCAAATATAAATTTTATAAACGCTTACTTTATGGGTACTTCGCTTCTAGTGGTGGATTCAGTTCTGTTAAATTGTTAAATCAATGCTGATGAAAATCTACAACGCTTTTAATTTAGCATGCTTATGCTGAAGTGGGGCATATTTAGCCAGTTTAAATTGAGCGTGAGCTACAATTTAAGCCAGCTGTAATGTTGGTTGAGTGAAAAAGAAATGTCGCATTTGAAGCGTGGATAATTTGAACTTCTGAGTAGATGAGTTAAACAGTGCTGGAACGACATTAAAACGTGTCAAGGTCGGGAGTAGGGATTTTTCGAAATCCTGTGGTGTGATTTTGCGCGGTTGGTAGTTTGGCCAATGAATTTTTGCATAGCGATGTGCTTGAACCGAGTTGAACCAAAAAGGAAAAATATTTTCATTTTGATCGGATTTGATGGCCCAACCCTCGTGGTATAAACCCCATAACACGCCGCAATACATCAAGGTTTTTAAAATGGAAATTTTGGTGATCAATTGCTTAGAGACGGGCTGAAGATGTATATATTTTTTCATGAGGATCATACTGGATGAATCTAATTTAACTCATTGTAATGGATTTGAATATTACTTCAGTTGCGAGTTGATACTTAATCGTAAGCATATATTATTGGGGCTTGAATCGAATTTGAATCGGCATTAAAAAACGCCACCTAAGTGACGTTTGGTTAAGCTTGCATGGTGGCCATTTTCTGCCAATATTGTGCTTTAAGTGAATCTCGTTCGACGCGAAAACCTTGATAATAAAGTTCGGCTAAAAACGTTGCTGCTTTGCCGTGTCCAGCATGTGCTGCATCTTCTAACTGTTGAACTGCATCTACAAAGTTCATTTCTGATTGAATTGTATTTACAGCAGACACATAGATGTGTTCTAAATCACGGTGAGAGAATTGTTGAATCATAGTAAACTCCTTATTGTAATTATGATTGCAAAACTTTGGCTACTTAGAGCCTTAATCGTAGTTTGACAAAGTTATATTAAACTAATATTACAGTTTGAGACTTTTGTCAACCCAAAAACTGATTCATTGTGGATATCACTAGATTACACGACTAAACATTAAACAAAAATAATTTTTATTAAACTTGATATCGGAATAACGAAAAAGGAGAACAACATGATAAATACAATAGATGGATTTAGCTTTGATCAACCTTTAATAGAATCTCAAATCGTTGCTTTAGCACAGTACCATCGCAAACAGCTCGACGAGGCCGTGTTTCATCAGGAGATTCATCTAGGGGATTTTTGTATCGCACAGCGAAAAAGAGTGTACGACTATACCAAAACTTTAGATGTAATGCAAAAAAATAAATTCTATAACGTCTACGATGGAGAGCTACGTCGGCTTGCCGATGATGATGATCTACATCCGGCGCACGCTGAAAGTGGTTTAAGTATATTTGCTGTGGTGCTGACGCTGGTGGTGATTACCATTATTTTATATTTTTCAGTGATTCGCTTGGTTCTCTATACTCAGTAGCGCCATCGCGTTGCAGCAAGAGTTGTTGATCTGCTGCGCAAGTGCAATCTATGAATCCAATCAACGCTGTATTTTTTTGGTTCGCATGATTAAACTATCTCTAATTAGAGGTAGTTCATGCTTATTTTTGAAGAGTTTTTTAATTTACTAAAATTAAAGTTTAAAATTGAAAATGTTTTTCATGTGCTGATGAGTGTCATCATAGTGATTTTTCTAGCCAAAGCGACGATCATGTTGCTTAAGCCGATTGAATCAGAAAAAATCAATAAGGTTATTTTACTTTCACATCAAGCAAGCTATCCCAACACACAGCAACTTGCTCAGCAACTTTTGTCACACGAGAAGATCAGCGCGGGTGATTATATCAAGTTGATGTTTGCTCATCAGCAGGAGGCCAACCGAGTTGTGGAGTATCCTGCTGTAAAAATTGAGGATAATCGCGGTAAATAGTCAACTCAACTGTGTCATCTGCTTGAGTCGTTTTAGCAATGCGATGAAAAAGACAGAGACAGAGTACTAGCGCAAAGCCTGAGTTGGGTTTTGCTCAAGTTGAGATTGCAGCTTATGACGTAAAGCAAGCTGATCTAATTTTTCTGCAACAATTACGATGCTGAGTCGATCAGCACGCAGATGTTTTTGTACCGCGGCGTGCACTTGTCGAGTATTGAGCTGACTGAGTTGCTTTTGATAATCGCTGAGATAATGGCTTGGGAGTTGATAAAATCCGATCGCTGCAAGTTGTGCATTGATACTGTCATTGCTACTAAAGCTCATCGGAAATGAGCGCAACATCCCGGCCTTGGTTTCTTCTAAATCTTTCACGCGAATCGGCTGTTGAATAAAGTCGATCATGGCTTGATGCGCGACTTGAATGCTCTCCATCAGTTGATCCTGTTGTGTGGAATAACTAAAGCTGAATAATCCTCGCGCTTGCGTTGAGGCTAAGGCACTATAGGCGCCATAGCTATACCCACGTTTAACACGTAGCTCCTTCATTAAAATAGAATTAAAACCACTGCCACCAAAGAGTTGATTGGCGACTTCGAGGGCAATGCGGTCGGGATCGTTGCGTGCTATGGCCAGATGACCGATCATGACGTGAGCCTGGCTGGAATTAAATGGAATAAAGCTGATATTAAAGTCTTTTTGATCAATTGCTTGAGGTAGTGCAGCTGCTGCATGGCCTTGGGTGATGTTCTGACTGATTTGATTGGCAATTTGGCTGGCTTGTTCTGATTTGAGGTCGCCTGTGATGGCAATATTCATGTTTTGTGCGACTAAAAAGGTATTCCTAAATTGGATCAAATGCGCAGGGGTGATTTTTTTAATACTGCCATTGGTTCCGACGATCGGTTGCGCATAAGGGTGTTGGCCATATACTGTGCGGTAGAACTGAATATTCATCAAGCGGTTGGGGTTTTCCTGAACTTGTCTTTGACCGACATTGGTATTGTTGAGGATCAGGTTTAAACCCGAAGGTTTGAAGTTGGCGTGCTTGAGGAGGTGTAGCATCAGCTCAACGGCTGGCTCAAGTTTCTCAGGATCTGATAGCACTTTTAAGCGCACCACGAACATATCACGGTAGGCATTGACACTAAATCGTGCACCCAGTTTTTCAAACATGGTTGCAATTTGTTTGGCCGTGTATTGATCGGTACCTTCGGTCATCAGACGCGCAGCCATATTGGAAAGGCCATACAGTCCCGCTTCAATCTGCCCATCTTGGGCAGAACCGGCATTGAAGGTGAGTTGAATGTCGACGATGGGAAGCGATTGGCTCGCCACAAATAAAGTCCGAACCTGATGTGCAGTGCTGAGCTCTTGCACAAATGGTGCTGTATAGTTTTGCTGCGGCGTGAGGTTTTTTAGGCTTTGCAGTCGATTTAAGGACTGCATTGGCGTGTAATTCGGCTCGAGTTCCGGCGTTGTACTGTCAAATTCAGCAAATGTGCTCGGTGCAAGTGCAATCGTACTCATGAATAGAATCCGTTGCACGACACGAGATGTATAACAGTTGATTATCATGCAAAAAAACCTTATGGAGCGCTGTTGTTTTCAGGGCTGAGATATAAAGTGCTCAAATTTTCCCGAACAAAATAAATATTGGCAATACGGAGTAAATCTTGCGGCGTGACTTGGTCGTAGTGTTTGGGGAGTTCATCCACCAAACGATAGCTGAGTCCATTGACTTCGAGATTGCCGATCATGGCAGCTTGTGCGGCGATATCATCCTGCCCATAGACCAGATTGGCAACGAAGTTGGCTTTGACCCGATCTACCTCGGATTGCTCGATCAATTCTTTTTTAAACTGGTTCATTTCATTTTCAATGACTTGCTGTGCTTGTTGCAAGCTCACTCCAGTAGAAGGCACAGCGGTGATACTAAATACAGTATCACCTCGATGATAAGGGCTGTAACTGACATTGATGGCGGTCAGCAGTTTTTTATCGCGCACTAAACGATCTTGTAGGCGTGAGGATATGCCGCCATCAAGTAAGGCTTGAATGATGGTGAGTGCATAAGCATCTTGAGGATTTTTCGCCGTGGCTAAGGAGCGGACGTTCCATGCCATGTATAGATTGGGCACCTGCACGGGGAGGTTGATTTCCATGTGTCGATAACCGACCCGGTCGTACTCTAAGACATCATTACGATCCGGTAAGTTGCCTTTGGGGATCGCGTCAAAGTATTTTTTAACTTGGTTGAGTGCTTGTTCAGCATCGACATCACCGACGATCACCAGCGTGGCATTATTGGGTACATACCAAGTTTGATACCATTTTTTTAGATCTTTGAGTTGAATGTTTTTGAGATTTTTCATATAGCCGATCACAGGCTGTCGATAGTGACTGGTCGGATAGGTGATCCATTTAAAGCGTTCAAAGGCGAGATTGCGGGGATTATCATCGGTTCTCTGACGACGCTCCTCCATCACGACATTGATTTCAGGTTCAAAATCTTGCTGACGCAGTACCAAATTGCGCATACGGTCTGCTTCGAGCTCTAAGGCCAATGGGAAATAGCGCTTCGGATAGAGTTGATAGTACTGGGTGTAATTGGTGTTGGTTGCGGCATTGATCCGACCACCATACATGCGGCTGAGGCGAGTGAACTCGTCATTGGGTACTTTTTGTGTGCCTTTAAACATCATATGTTCAAGCGCATGTGAAATACCCAGCACATTGCCAGATTCATCACTGCTGCCGACGGCATACCAAATCTGCGTCATCACGATCGGGGAGCGCTGATCTTCACGGATGATGACCTTGAGTCCATTGCTTAATGTCGTTTCAAAAGTGGAACGTGTCAGCTGACTTTGGGTTTCAGCATGAGACCCGATGGGCAGTGCAGCACTCAGAATAAGGCATAAAACTGCACCAGGTTTTTTAAAAAGAGTCCATTTATTTGAATAAAAAGTGTCAAAATACACCAGTAGAAATCTCACGCATTTAATCAGAGCATTGCTTTAAAAAACTATATTTAAATCAAGATGATTGCAATTAAAGCCCTGTTGCCTTTTGTAGCAGTTTTGCTGTGATATTTAGCAGACAAAAAAACGTGGAATTTATGGTAAACTCAGCGTTTTTAACGCGGTGCTTTTCAAGGAATCGGCATGCAACAACAGCAAAATAAATTTTTGATTGATGCGGATATTGGTGATGATGATGTCACCTTACCCAGTTTACCCGCCGTTGATGTCCCGATCGTTGAAAATCAGCAGGTTGAGACTTCGGCAGCGACCACGAGCCCGGCAGCGCTAACAAGTACTGAAAGCAATGTACAAAATCAAGATCAAGGCGGTCAAGAACCTGATGAGGGTGAGGCAGAGAAAGGTGGTTTCTTTAGCCGTATGAAAGCCGGCTTGACCAAGACCCGTAAGAACCTTGCAGATGGCATGGTCAATATCTTGATCGGTGGTAAAGAAATCGATGATGAGTTGTTTGAAGAAGTTGAAGAGCAACTGTTGGTGGCTGATATCGGGGTTGAAGCCACGAAAACCATTATCCAAAATTTGACCGAGCGTACTGCACGTGGTGATTTGATCTACTCACATTCTTTGTATAAAGCATTGCAAGAAGAGTTGGTTAACTTGCTTGCACCACGCGTCAAGCCCCTACATATCGATCCAAATAAAAATCCATTTGTGATATTGGTGGTGGGTGTCAATGGCGTGGGTAAAACCACCACCATTGGGAAATTGGCGAAACGTTTACAAGGCGAAGGCAAGAAAGTGATGTTGGCCGCGGGGGATACTTTCCGTGCCGCAGCAACTGAACAGCTGGAAATTTGGGGGGAGCGTAATCAAATCTCAGTGGTGTCCCAAGGTCATGGTGCGGACAGTGCTTCTGTGATTTTTGATGCTTTTGAGAGTGCGCGTGCCAAGGGTATTGATGTTTTGATCGCCGATACCGCAGGACGACTACACAACAAAAGCAACTTGATGGAAGAGTTGAGAAAAGTTAAACGTGTGATGCAGAAAATCGATGCGACAGCGCCGCATGAAATCATGTTGGTGGTCGATGCCGGTACTGGTCAGAATGCGATTAACCAAGTTGAGTTGTTTGATGAGGTCGTGGGGTTAACAGGTTTAACCATCACCAAGTTGGATGGAACTGCCAAGGGTGGGGTGCTATTTAATATTGCCAGTCGTACTCATGTGCCGATTCGCTTTATTGGTGTGGGTGAAAAGATCGATGATCTACGCCCATTCTCAGCCAAAGCCTTTGTGGCTGCGCTATTTGAAACTGAAAAGTAGAATCTAGCAGCGTGCTTAGCCCATCTAGATGGGCTGCATGTTTTGCCCAGTCAGGGTCTATAAGAGCGCATGGTATTGTTTAAATGCCATGCGCTTTTATTTTATTCGTGCGGCTGGGTTTGCAATAGTCGTCCTAATTATGCAACACAATGTAATATCTATATGCGTGACTGAGATCAACTCGGTGAATAGAATAGCGCTAACTTCAAAAATATCACCAGCATTGTGTAGGTAAAAAATTATGTCATTTCTAGATCAAATCAAACAGCGCCGTACCATTTATGCGATTGGTAAAGATGTAAAACTTGAGCAAAATGCGATTGAGTCGATCATCAAAGATGCCATCAAACACAGCCCATCTGCGTTTAACTCACAGTCATCACGTGCAGTGATCTTGTTTGGTGAGTCGCATGTGAAGTTTTGGAGCATCGTTTTGGAAACGCTACGTACAATGGTGCCGGAAGCGGCATTTGCATCGACCCAACAGCGCATGAATAGTTTTATTGCAGGATATGGCACGGTCTTGTTTTATGAAGATCAAGACGTGGTAAAAGGCTTGCAAGAGAAGTTTGAACTTTATGCAGATAACTTCCCAACATGGTCTGAACATTCGACTGCGATCGCGCAGTTTGCGGCGTGGACAGCATTGTCTGATCATGGTATCGGTGCTTCATTACAGCATTACAACCCGATCGTAGATGAGCAAGTGGCGGCGTTATTTGATATTCCAAAATCATGGAAACTACGTGCACAATTGGTGCTGGGTTCGATTGAAGCGCCTGCGGCTGAGAAAGCGTTTATGGATGACCAAGAACGCTTTAAAACCTTTCACTAATCACTCAGCCAGATCCTTAGCGGATGAATTCAATGCTTTGAATCTGATCACTTAAAAGAAGGCTGCGGCGTTCTTTTTTTGCTTTAGATGTATTTGGTTAAGAATCTCGCCAAGACTTTGCGGATAAGGACCTAGGTGAACAGCTGTAGTATGACTGAATAATTCCAGCATTGTCATAAAATTGTCATAGCGGCATTGCATAGTGCGCTTAGTTTACAGTTTTTTGACAATAGTGAGTCCAAGGTATGTCATTCAAAAAGTTTAGCATTTTGGCAGTCGGATCGATGCTGAGTGCGTCCTTATTCGCTGCAGTGAATATTACTGCGCCAGAAGAAATCGTGCTACTCGCTGTAAATGATCAAGAAGTCAATGCGGGTTTATTGAGAACTGCAAAAAACAACTATAAAGTCGATGCGGGTCAAGTGTCACTCAGCGTGCGTTATCAGCAATTTTTCAAGCACTTGGATGGGGAGCATGATATCGCCAAATCAGGCGTGGTCACGATTACTGCGCCGAATTTGATCGATGGGCAAACTTATCAACTCAAGCCGATCAATGTGCCGAATAATTATGACGACGCTAAAAAATATGCTGAACAACCAACCATCGCGCTCTATGATCACAACAATCAATTGGTGGTTCAGCAAACCGGTGCCAATCGTCAGGCCAAGTCATGGTTAGGTGGTGGTGTGTTGGGTCGCGTCTTTGACTATACTAAACCGAGCTCAGCCAACCAGCCTGCACCTGTTTATACATCTGCAACGACAACCACAAAGTCCAGCGCTGCGACAACAGCAGCACCTGTCACCGGCACTACAACAGTCACAACGACTTCAGCGTCAGCTGCCGCAACCGCGCAGCACCCGACAGCGGATCAGCAACTGATCCGCATCTGGCAGGGGGCGAGCAAGGCTGAACGTCAGCGCTTTATGAGTTGGTTGGCAGAGCAATAAAACACTAGGCTGATTTAAAACTCTGCTACAGCACAATAACTCGATCCTGCTACAGCACAATGTTTTGATACTGTGGCTGCCAAGGCTGGGCAATTTCGAGTTGTGCAGCCAACTGCAACAGTCGGTCTTCTCTGCCAAAAGGTGCGATAAATTGCGAGCCCAGTGGTAGTCGATCTGCGTTCCAATACAGTGGGACAGACATCGCCGGTAATCCGGTGATGTTGGCCAGTTGTGTGAACGGTACCCAAGCCAAGTTGCTTTTGACCAGATGTTCGATCAGATGGCCTTGCGCGAGGCGATGCGCTTGATCAATTTTCAGTAAGCCTTTTAAGATCGGGCGTTGCCAACTCGGCGTTTTGACTTGTCCATTGCGCGGTGCAACTGAAGCCGTGGCGGGCAGCAGATAAAGATCATATTGCTCAAAAAAATGATTCATCTGAGTGGTGTAATGACCCCAATGATTGAGGGTGTGAATATAGTCCATGGCAGAGGTTTTGGCGCCCAATGCGGCGATGGCCCGTGTATCGAGCTCAAAGTCCTCATCGCGAACGGCATGCTTTTTCTTGAGTTGATCGACGCTGTAGGCACATTGGGTAAACCAAGTACGAACAAAGTCTTTGGCCAAGGCCATACCATCAATTGCAGGCGCATCTTCAACCACATGATGTCCTAATGAAGTTAACAGTTGCGCCGTGTGCTGAATCGCCTGTATGGCCTCTTTGGAGACTTCGGTACCAATCGGAGACTGGGTACAAAATGCGATCTTTAAAGCTTTGAGCGGCTGTTGCAGTGTGCTGAGGTAACTGGCACTGGGTGCCTGAATATTAAATAATGCACTGTGATCAGCACCTTGAGTTGCATCCAACATCGCAGCACTATCGCGTACAGATTTGCTTAAAATATGCTGCATCGCTGCGCCGTGCATGGCTTCACTGGTGTATGGCCCCCAAGGTGTGCGACCACGGCTGGGTTTCAGTCCGAAAAGACCGCAATAAGAGGCGGGAATCCGAATCGAGCCACCGCCATCACTGGCACCAGCCATCGGGACAATACCTGCTGCGACTGCCGCGGCTGAACCACCGGATGAGCCGCCAGTGTTATGTTTGAGATTCCAAGGGTTATGACAACTGCCCCAAGCCTTGGGTTCGGTGATGCCTTTAATACCGAGTTCAGGGCTGTTGGTCAGTCCAAAGATACTGAGTCCGGTGTTTTCCCAACGTGAAACGATTTCTGCATGTTGCTGCGGGACATACTGAGTACGTTTTAAACTATTGGAGCCAAAACTGGTCGTCACGCCGGCATACTCTTGGTGTAAGTCTTTGAGTAAAAATGGCACGCCGGAAAACATGCCGCGATGTTGTTGCTGTGCGCGGCGTTTGGCCTGTTCATACATGGGGATGACGATGGCATTCAGTTGTGGATTCACCGCTTGACTACGCGCTAAGGCAATTTCAAGCAGTTCATGTGCTTGGACGTGTTTTTGTTGAACCAGCTCGGCTAAACCCAAGCCATCGAATTGAATATATTCTGCGTATTTCATTGCAATCCTTTTTTTAATTTATAACCAGTGCGCGCTCTATTGTTGTGCAGGGCTGATTTAATCCTAAATCTGAGCAGGGGCGGTTGACGCGACGCGATGCATTGAAAGCCTTGCGATCGCACTGAATCTTTCCCGCATGCTGCCAAGATCATAGCGCATTAGTTTATTTAAGGTATTCAAATATAAAAATATTCGATAATCAGCGCTGCATTGCTCGATTTGTCAATTTTCACTTTAATGGATTGTTCAACTATAGTTAATTTTGAATGATTTCATTGCAATATGTGCTAACTTAATCCGATAAATTTTGACCTATGATTACGATTGAGTATGAAAAGCACCTTTTTATTGACGGCTACATTTTTGTTGATCACTCCATCAATTTTTGCTGCGCCTACTGCAGCGTCGACAGCAAAGCCGAATGTCCTGCAAAGCGCCAATACAGTTAAAGTCAGCACTCGCCCTGAAATCTTGGGTCTATGGGGCATGACCTTGCCGAATAATAAAAAATGCACGGAATATTATAATTTTCGCGGCAGTAATGAAGTGGTGGTGAATAGTGCCAAAGAGTGGTCGACTGGGCTTTATGATTATCAGCCTGCACCAGACAATACTCAGACCAAGCTGCCTGCCTTAATTATTCAAATCAAATATGACAACAATGAGCAAGACTGTTCAGGGCGTCAAGAAGATCAGGCGGGTGAAACCTCACAGTATTATGTGCGTTGGCAAAACCCGAATACGATTAATTTCTGTGCGTCTGAAAAAGGTGATCAATGTATCGCAACACTGCACCGCGTCTTGCCTTAAATATGAAATTTTTAGATTTTTAAACTTTTAGATTTTATAAATATTTAAATCCTAAACTTTGCTTTTGAAAATGATGTCAGAACCAAGCAAAAAAACACCTCAGCCAAGTGAACTTGACTGAGGTGTTTTTAGTGAGATCATTATGCGGCTTAAGGCGTTTAGCCTCGCTACAGAATTACGATTTGGCTGGGTTCTTCAACACTTGCCACACGTTATAACGACCTTGTTTTTCGATTTCGAGGATCAAGCGATCAGCGACTTCTGCTTCTTCAGGGAATTTTACTTTGTAGTTCTTTAGGGTCTGAATGGCATTTTTCTTTTGTTCTAAACCAATATAGTTGTTGGCAGCAGAAAGATAAGCTTCTTGAACATTGGCTTTAATGGCACGATCAAGATAAGGAATCGCTTCACGTTGACCGCCACCTTCAGACAAAGAGAAACCGAACCATAGATTGGCTTCCGCATCATCTTTGTTAATTTTGAGGATGCGCTGTGCGTAGGTCAAAGACTTGGTGGTATAAGCCGAACCAAGATCCAAGTTACGACCCATGACACTGGCTTTAAATGCGCGGATCAAGATATCAAAAGACGCTTTGTCATTGGCTGCAAGCGCATCCAGCTGAGTCGAAACTTCTTTGAGTCTGCTCTCAAAACCTTTGCGTTCTTGGCGATCGGTAAACTGAGGTGGGTAATGACGTGCTTTACCTTCTACCATTTGTAAGAAATCATCGATGCTAGTAATGTCGATTTCATTATCACCCGCAATCACCGCATATTTCATGTTGCGCTGCGTGCTATTCACCGTTGGAATAATCAGTTTATTGGTGTCTAAGACCAATGATTTTCCTGGGTTGTTCGGATCGATCACTTCCATTTTAGCGACCGTTTGTGCTGCTGCTTTTTTCAGCTCAAGTTCAAATACTGGCGGCTGGTCATAATTAAATGGATTGAGCGCATAAAACGGCGGTGTTAAATCAGGTTCAGTAAATACAATCGGGTCATTATTTACTTTATTGTGATTAATCGGTCCTGTACCACATGCAGTCAGTATTGACGCTGCAATCAGGGTATATGCCAAGGGCTTAAATGTCATATCTATCATCCGATAATTGTTGTAAAAGTAAAGTGATACATGGCGCTCAGTCTAAGAAAACTCTTAGCAACATGCAACTTTAAACTTCTTACATTATTAAAAATAATACATTAATTTTGCGAGGGGTTGTTCTGAGCATCACACTCACGGCGGATGTCATCTAGAATTTTAAGTTCTTCCTCACTAAATGGTTGTTGGATCTGTTCAGTCTGTTGATAGCTTGGATCGACGCGTGCCAAACGTTGGCATAAATCGTTCATGCGTTTTTCATTCAGCTCCAAGCGATCGAGCAACATACGCATGCCTTCGATGACTGGATCTGGAATATCTTGTGTGGCTGCATAGGGTTGGAAACCAATCCGTGCAGCATAGTCGCGGCGGCGCTCTTCTTTTAAATTGTCCTGCTGATCTTGATCAAGCTGTTCTTTGAAAATAAATCGTGCCGGACTACCGACTGCGGTCACGCCTTCAGGCACGGCTTTGGTCACCACGGCATTAGAACCGACTTTGGCATTTTTACCGACCGTGAACGGTCCTAAAATTTTAGCGCCAGCACCGACCACCACGCCATCTTCAAGGGTGGGGTGACGTTTGCCAGTATTCCATGTGGTACCACCGAGAGTCACGCCGTGATAGAGGGTGACGTCATTGCCAATTTCAGCGGTTTCGCCAATCACCACGCCCATGCCGTGATCGATAAAAAAACGTTTACCAATCTTGGCGCCCGGATGAATTTCAATACCCGTGACAAAACGGCTAAAAGAGGACAGCACGCGTGCAGAGGTTTTACAGTCCTTTAACCACAATTCATGCGCAACACGGTGCATGACCAGCGCATGAATGCCTGGGTAGGTGGTGAGGACTTCTAAGCTATTACGTGCAGCTGGATCGCGAGCGAACACAGCTTGTATATCTTCTTTGAGCTGTTTAAGCATTAGTGTTGATTCTCCTTAGGATTTGATTTTTTCCATGTCCCGTT
>JASLJB010000275.1 GCA_030152605.1 Acinetobacter sp.
AATTTTTTGGTGGCGAACTCGTTCGTTCCTCCTCCGTTGCGGTAGGGCGAGGGAGGGACGCCTTGTGCGTGCTGATTCTTGTGTGTCAGTCTGCTAACCCTCTCTCGTTCTGCCACCATTATTTAGCAGTAATTTGGTAGAACTCTTTCACACAAGGAGTACGCCATGCGCTTACATCAAGACCGTCTTTTATATTTCTCCTTTTTATGTGTGCCCGATCTACACCACAGGGGTAATGTGACCTGATGCTGTGTATTTCGTGCATTGCTGTGTCGATCACTTTCTAAGAATAAAACTTTTTCAAGTACATATTACCGATATGAAGATGAATCTCTCATGCTGTTTTTGAGGGGCATAGATTTGTGTGCTTTATCGTCTATAACACTTCAAAAAAACATAGATATTCATTCCAACATTTATGACATGGGGAACACTGCGTCTGATTAAGACCAAGACCAGTGATGCCTATAAAAAAGAGAAAATGATGATGTTTAAAACTTTCCTAAAAACGACTCTGATTTCATCACTACTTGCAGGCGCATCATTGGCGCAGGCAGGCTGGTTTGCACAAGCCAGTGAATCCTACCTTGTTCAAGCACGTCATACAGGCGGTGGGGTTTATCAATGTCTTTATAAAACCAATCCTGGCAACCGTGGTTGGCGTAATTTCACGGTGAACTTTCAAGGTGGTTGTCCACGCTTTGTTCACTTTAATGCGCAGAATGGTCAAGTCACTGTGCCCAACTAAATGAGGGGAACATTCAAATGACTCAAAAAACCATATTGGGCTTGGCGGCAATCTTAGCCCTGACCTTGATCAGCATCGCAGGCTTCTACTTCTTTAGCCCTAAACACACAACTGAAAAAACGGTTCCAGCCAGTACTTCTGAGGTCAGCTCTGCACAACCTTTAGAATCCGCCAGTTCAGAAGCAGTATCCACTGTGATTGCAGCGGCAGAAGTGGATGGGATCGATGTCAAAGAATTGACCACGGGAAGCAAGCGTCTGAGTCAATCAGATCATGAACCTGAATTGCTGAGTTTTGAGTTTGATCAAAACCTTAAGGCGGTGGATACCTTACTGTCGATGCTGCCTTATGATGAACTGCCGGAATTTGAGCAGGACAATATAGACAAGTATCAGCGCTATATCTTTGCCAAAGCCGCAAAAGATACAGGCAAATCAGTGCAAGACTTTAGCTTGCAAGAACATGGCGCACTGGAGTCGGAGCAAGCGGGTAATCGCTACTACGTCTATAAATTTGATAACGGCACAGACTGTGAAATCCATTTGGCTAGCATTGATTTAAATACAGGCGATTATGGCGTGAGCTATAACTACTGCTAAGGATGAACTTGATGAAGCAACTTTTAAAACCCTTACTCCTCGCAGTGACTACAACGACAGGCATCATGTTGAGTGGCTGTAATGCTGGCCTTGATCCAAACACGTTTACGGTCGAACTCGATGTAATTGATACCAGTAACTGGTATGCCCAAAATCAATCCGCTACAGTATTAACGATCCGTTCTAACAGTGCAGAGCCTATCGATGTCAGCGATGTTTCTGTCAATCATGGACAATGCCGTTATGAAGGCTATCGTCGATCATTGGAATATCCGCAGCATTTTAAGATGGGGCAACGTTTAAGACTGAAATTAACAGACTGTAGCTACAGTAATGTGGTGCAGGTTGATGTCGAAACAGATAAAGGCACTGCAAGCTATAGCTTTCAATAGCGACTCTCCTCGCCAAAGTAAAATTTAAATCAAACCGTGTCCTCAATGGGCACGGTTTTTTTATGCCCTCAATTCAGCTTTTCGTACCCAATTCATTTAACAAGGAATATTCAATGTCCTTAATTCAATGCCCCTATTGTCAGTCCACCCATGTCAGACAGACTGATTCAAGTCATGCAAACGCCAACTATTTCGAACAACTGCAACGCTGTATTTCACCGACACAGATGGCGCTGTTCGGCATGCATCTTGCCAAAAAGGCAGGATTCCCGCCTTTTACAGGCGCAGCCATCGGTGTTGTGGTGGGTGGTGTATTGGTTATTGTCAGTCAGTACTGCTATGAAAAATATTACAGCAATGCCGAGCAGTATGTCTGCTTGGATTGCCAACAACAGTTTGCATGGGCGAGGTAATCACTTCTCAGCCATTGCACTGGTACATCGTTGAATAAATCGATTCTTTAAAACATCACATTACACATTCTTTTTAGGAATAATCAAAATGGCACATCAAATTGAACAAATGGCGTATGTTGGACAAACCCCGTGGCATGGTCTAGGCAATCAACTTAGCCCAAACCAACCGATTGAAGTCTGGGCCAAGCAAGCAGGTATGGATTGGCGTATTGAATCATCCAATGTCAGCTACATGGCTAAAAATGATCGTGGACAAAGCATCATTATGCCCTATGAGGAACAGCGGGTATTGTACCGTTCAGATACTCATGCGCCTTTATCGGTGGTGAGTCAGCGTTATCAAGAAGTCCAACCGATGGAAATTCTGGAGTTCTACCGTGATCTGACTGAGCAATCAGGCTTTGAACTGGAAACCGCAGGTGTCCTAAAAGGTGGGAAAAAGTTCTGGGCTTTGGCACGTACAGGACAAACTGCAGAATTGAAAGGTGGGGATGTCAGCAATGGCTATATTCTGCTAGCAACCGCATGTGATGGTACTTTAGCCACCACCGCACAATTCACCAATATCCGTGTGGTGTGTAACAACACTTTGGCCATTGCCTTGCGTGGACAGAGTTCCAATGCAGGCGTGGTCAAAGTGCCGCACAGTACCAAATTTGATGCCGACAAGGTCAAAGATCAACTCGGTATTTCAGTGAAGACATGGTACTACCACATGTATGAAATGAAACAACTCACCCAGCGTAAAGTCACCCAGAAAGAAGCAGCAGCTTATTTTGATGCGGTATTTAACAACAATAGCCTAAGTGCGATGGAACAGGAGGATAACATTATTCAGTACTACCGTAATGTCGCGTCTCAAGCCAATCCACAGCCCAATAAAACGGAACCGAATGGACGTGCCATGACCAAAGTCATGAATATGTTTAATGGGCAGGGACGTGGAGCAGACTTATCTTCAGCCAAAGACACCGCTTATGGGTTGCTTTGTGCAATCACCGAATTTGTAGATCATGAACGTCGTGCGATGAGTACTGATCACCGTCTCGATTCAGCATGGTTCGGTGCTGGAGCAGGCTTAAAACAACGTGGGCTTGAACAAGCATTACGTTTGATTGTTTAAGCTTATATTCAGATTTGGGATCTAAGATGATCCTGAAAATCTCCTTGAACTCAAATACCTCTTTGCCACATCTCCAGATGTGGCTTTTTTATGCCCAAAATTTAAAAATTACAGGAAATTATTTATGAACTCAGTATTGATTCAACCTCATCCTACTCGAACAAATATCCATGCTCATCGTCCTAAACTCACCCATCCAAAACGCTTTGTGGAGACTAAAAACTTAAGTCAGTCGCAATGGCTAGAAGTCCGTCGCCAAGGCATTGGCAGTAGTGACTGTGCCGCGGCTTGTGGCCTCAATCCCTATATGTCGATGCTGGAATTGTGGATGATTAAAACAGGGCGGATTCAACAAAACATCGAAGATGAAAGCGAGGGACATGCACCCTTGTATTGGGGAAAACGGCTTGAACCTTTGGTCGCTGAATACTACAGCATGCATACCAACTACAAAGTGCGTCGGGTCAATGCCGTATTACAACATCCTGATCCAGACAAGCATTTTATGTTAGCCAATTTGGATTATTCCGTAGTGGGTGATGCAGATGTACAAATCTTGGAATGTAAAACCGCAGGGGAATATGGGGCCAAGTTGTGGCGAGATGGTGTACCGTTATATGTACTCTGTCAGGTACAACATCAATTGGCAGTCACAGGTAAAAAGGCCGCTCATATCTGTGTATTGATTTGTGGACACGAAACCCGAATTTTTAAAGTGACACGTTCTGAATCGGTGATTCAGCACATCATCAATGCAGAGCGTTACTTCTGGGAATGTGTGGAAAAGGATACCCCACCAGAAGCCGATGCCAGTGAATCGGCAGCTAAAGCCTTGCAGTTGCTTTATCCAGAACATGTGCCACTGAGTACCACGGATCTTTCTGAAGATGAGCAGGCCAATCAACAGTTTGAGCAACTGCTTCAAGCTCGAAGCCAAATCGATAAGCATCAGCAGCAGTTCGATCTGTTGAAACACCAACTTCAAGCCAAAATGCAAGAGGCTGAACGTGCCACCTTTAAAACAGGTTCAGTGACGTGGAAGAAGTCGAAGGATTCAATCAGCTTGGATAGCAAGGCTTTACTTAAATCACATCCTGAATATCTCAATCAATTTCCACAAGCCAAGCAGGGTACACGGCGCTTTAACATCTATACCGATACTGATTGAAATAGATTTAGCCTAAGGGTAATTCACAAGCAGAATCTCAAGCTCTACTCAAAAATCCCATGCCTCAATGCATGGGATTTTTTATGCCGATTTCATTATTAACCAAGCATATCAACACATTTAAGCAGAAGAGGAAAATACCATGATTAAAGGTTTAGCCATTACACCGCCAATTCTTGGGCGGATTAGTATCGGTAAGATGGTTGAAAAGAATGGTAAGCGCATCCCTGAAAAAGATGACCAATTCACCATTACCAGTCAAATCCAAAATAAAGACAGTGGTTGGATAAAACATCCACTGGATGAACAACTTCGAGCTAAAGCACCCAATCAAAAACTCCGTTCAATCCCAGTCCGTATGATTTTCAATGATCCTGAACTGAATCTACGAGCGGAATACAGTTTATTTGATCGTCAGACAGGAC
>JASLJB010000277.1 GCA_030152605.1 Acinetobacter sp.
TGCGAGTGAGTAATTAAACATGGAACTTCAAGGCATTTGTCATAAAATGCATGCGACTGCCCCAGCGCATAGTGTAACTGATCAGCCCATTCATCAGGCAAATGTTGAATATAAATTTATATTAGATCGTGAAGAAGTTGACCTACCATTTCAATTGGGTCAAGAGATCGAGATTGAGGCCACTGGGCAAATCTTCTGTGTCTCTTGTGGTAACAAAACCCCAAAATCCTATTCACAAGGTCACTGCTTTAAATGCTTTAAAACCAAGGCGTCATGTGACTTATGCATCATGAAACCGGAAACCTGCCATTATCACCTTGGCACCTGTCGCGAAGAATCATTTGCGCAAAGTGTTTGCTTTCAGCCACATATCGTCTATCTGGCCAACTCCAGTGCGCTCAAAGTCGGCATCACCCGCCTCGGCCAAATGCCAACGCGTTGGTTAGATCAAGGCGCGACCCAAGCACTCCCATTGATGAAGGTCGGTTCACGCCGTTTGTCTGGTCAGCTCGAAATCCTCTTTGGCACTGAAGTGGCAGATAAAACCGATTGGCGCAAACTGCTGAAAGGCGAAGCCGCACCCTTAGATTTGATTCAGATCCGGGATGAATTGGTCGAACGTTTTGCACCGAAGATTCGCGATATCCGTGATCAGTTCGCGCAAAATTTAGATTTTAATGAACAGATTGAGTATTTAGCTGAAGAACAACCGCGTCAGTTTATTTATCCGGTTGAGCATTACCCTGAAAAAATCAAATCGCATAATCTCGACAAGACCCCAGTGATTCGTGGTGTATTACACGGTATTAAAGGCCAGTATTTACTCTTAGATACCGGCGTGATTAATATCCGTAAATATACTGGCTACGAACTCAAGATCAGTGTTTAAGCGTACAGCAGATCAAAGCTAAAAATATCTAAAGGCGGTATGTTCAACCGCATAACAGCGTTGAACATATCCCCTGTCCTGATTTCAGGATTGACTTATTTATTCAATACCGACCTGAGCGCTTTGAAGATTCGGATCAAGCAAAGCCAAAATCGCCTCCACCGGATCTTCACTCAAGTCCATGCGCATTTGTTTATGAATATTTTTAAACTGCATAATCTGAATTTTATACACCTCAATATCCATTAAGCGCTCTATTTCAGCTGCTAGACGTTCTGCGGTCGCGTCCTTTTGGATCAGTTCTTGGACGATTTTTTTACCGGCAATAATATTCGGCAAGGCATAGTAAGGAATCTTGACCAAAAACTTGGCGATGATATAGGTCAGCCAATTTAATTTATAAAAGGTCACCATCGGACGATGAATAAATAAAGCCTCCAAGGTCGCTGTCCCTGAAGCCAAAGCCACAAAATCTGCGGCATTCATCACCTGACGCCCGATATTAGACTCGGTCTGAGCATCATTTTTCAGCACCTGAATACGCTGTTTCAAACTGTCTGGGTAGGGTTGCAACAAGGCTTCAATCTGCTGCTGACGCAGTGCATTGATCGCAGGGATTAAAAAACATTGCTCAGGATATTTGTCGTGTAGGATCTTGGCCGCATCTAAGACCAACGGTCCAAGACGTTCAACCTCCCCCTTACGACTCCCGGGCAGTAAGGCGATATAGCTTTGCGCTGGGTCCAAGCCCAATGCCTGTTTCGCAACGTCAGCGGGATTATCTAAGGGCAATTCACTGGCCAATGGATGCCCCACAAAGGCCGCAGGCACATCAAATTTTTTATAAAAGGTTTTTTCAAAAGGAAATAGGCACAACACCAAATCAATCGACGCGCGGATGCCATGTACCCGCCCTTGACGCCACGCCCATACCGAAGGGCTAACATATTGAATGGTTTTGGTCGGGAGTTGTTGCTGTTTAATGCTCTTGGACAGTCTCAGATTAAAATCAGGCGAATCGATCCCGATAAAGACATCGATCGCTTGTTCGCTCCAACGTTGCAGCAGTCCATCGCGGATGGCATAGAATTTTTTCAAATCCTTTAACACTTCAACGATGCCCATCACCGCAAAGTCATCCATTGAATACAGGCTGTTAAACCCTTCAGCGATCATTTGTGGGCCACCGACCCCTTCAAATTCAACATCCAGACCACGTTCTCGAAAACGACGCATTAACTTCACGCCAAGTGTATCGCCAGACACTTCACCAACGACGATCCCAATCCTGAGTTTTCGATTCATGCAGTTACTACCCTTTTTTTCAATGCTGCTTTTTGCAATATGCGATGCTAAATGTTGAATGTCGCGATTTTAGCACATGGCTGATGCTGCTTCGTGTGTTTCGCCCCAAGCACATGCTGCAAATCTTGCGCGCTTTCGCAGATCGCGCCAACACCGATCCGTGCCTGAGCACAGCACAGTGCTGACGAATGGGCTACTTTATCATTTTTTTGCATATATTAATCTGCAATCAAGACAACTCGTCGTCCTAAAAAACAATAACATAAGCAAAATTTTAACGAGCAGTGGCCTATGGTCGGTCCAATCGAATTTATACTCGCAGGCGTCTTGGTCGGTTTTTGTGTCGGGATCACCGGTGTGGGTGGCGGCTCGCTGATGACGCCGATCCTGATCGTGTTGTTTCGGATTGAACCCCATATCGCCATCGGGACGGATCTACTTTATGCCGCGATCTCCAAATTTTGTGGTTCCTTGGTGCATGCCAAGAAACTCAATATCGTTTGGCCGATCGTGATCTGGCTGGCACTCGGCAGTATTCCCGCTTCATTTTTGACCCATTGGATCGCAGAGACCTACCTCAGCCAGTCTGCCGCATATAAAGTGGTATTGACCAGCGTGCTCGGGTTTATGCTGACTTTGACCGGAATCTCGATCCTGTTTCGCAAGCAGATTGAAGCTGTGTTTCATCGTAAAACAAGCGCAACCCACCGTTATACTGAAACACCGCAGCCCATGCCGCTACAACTCAAAGCTCGATCTAAACGATACGTCCTGTTGATGGGCGTGGTACTGGGTGTATTTGTGACCCTATCTTCTGTGGGTGCTGGGGCTTTTGGTATTATGGCTTTGATTCTGATGTTCCCGCAGTTGCCGATGATCCGCATCATTGGCTCTGACGTGGTACATGCAGTCATGCTCACCGCCGTAGCAGGTTTGGCACATATGTCATCGGGCAATGTCGATTTTCATTTACTGGGTTGGTTACTGCTTGGCTCAATTCCCGCCATTATTGTGGGGACCTTGCTCAGCTCACATCTACCTGAGCAATTGATCCGACGGATTTTAGGCATTACCTTGTTCGCGCTCGGAATTAATTTTATTGTCTCACCGAGCAAGCATCCGAGCATACAAAAAGTACAGACGGCGTATACACAAACGGCTGTACAAAATCCGAGGCTAAACTTAATTTAGACGCAAGAAATACTTAAATTACATGTATATCGCGCATTTAATGTGATTTTTAATCACAAAAGCGGCAATGAATCGTGTTATATTCAGGCAACTAAAATACTTTTGTATAATCTAATACCAGTGACGGCAATGAATACAGTTAAGTCAAATTCTCTTATCCAGTCTGACATCGATGATGTTAACGTTCAGAGCATCCAAACGCTCATTACTCCAGCTGAATTAAAAGCTGAACTTCCCCTAAATGATCAAGCCTATCAAACGGTACTCAATGGACGTGCCACTGTACGTCACATTTTAGATGGCCAAGATAAACGTTTGTTTGTGGTGATTGGCCCATGTTCAATCCACGATCCAGCGGCGGCACTCGAATATGCAGCGCGTTTAAAAGTCTTGAGCGAAAAAGTCAAAGATACGCTGTATATCATCATGCGGGTATATTTTGAAAAACCACGTACCACGGTGGGCTGGAAAGGTCTGATTAACGACCCTGACATGAATGACTCTTTTAATATCGAAAAAGGTCTACGCATCGGTCGTCAGTTGTTATTACAACTGAATGAGATGGGCTTGCCATGTGCCACTGAAGCACTCGATCCAAACTCACCGCAATATTACCAAGACCTGATCTCATGGTCAGCGATTGGTGCACGTACCACTGAAAGCCAAACCCACCGTGAAATGTCTTCGGGCCTCTCTTCACCGGTTGGTTTTAAAAATGGTACCGATGGCGGTTTAACTGTTGCAACCAATGCCATGCAGTCTGTTAAACATGGTCACAGTTTCTTGGGTCTAAATGATCAAGGTCAAGTTTCTGTGATTCGTACCAAAGGTAACCCCTATGCGCACGTGGTATTACGCGGCGGCAATGGCAAACCCAACTATGACGCAGGCTCTGTGGCAGATGCTGAAAACGCGCTCTCCAAGGCCAAAGTCAGCAACAAGATCATGATCGATACCAGTCATGCCAACTCCAACAAAGATCCGTACTTACAACCCTTGGTGTTGAAAAACATCACTGAGCAGATCTTGGATGGTAACAAATCCATCGTCAGTATCATGGTTGAAAGTCACTTACAAGGCGGTCGCCAAGACATTCCTGCCAATCTATGTGACCTTGAATATGGCCAATCGGTAACGGATGGTTGTATTGATTGGGAAACCACTGAAAAAGCTTTATTAGAGATGGATGCAGCGTTAAAAGATGTATTGAAACAACGCTAAGCACCGCTGAACGCCATCCTTGTGATGGCGTTTTTTTTAAACTCATTTCACGCTTCGTTTCGTGCTTTATATTGATTACTTTTCAACTTCTTTTTAATTTCTTTTTTAATTTTCATTATTGTCAGAGCGGATCATTGAATGAATGCGATTGAACAACAACTCAGCCAAATTCCCCATTTTCAATTTATCCATGACCATCTTTTTAGCTCAGGTCAGCCTTCCGCCCCACAGCTCGCACAGATCAAAGCCTACGGTGTCGATACGGTCATTAATTTGGCCATTTGTGATGCGGCGCAAGCTGGTGTGCAACTCGATCAATGCTGTATTGATCTCGGCCTCAACTATATTCAAGTCCCGATTGATTTTGAACAACCCGCGATCGACCAATGTCTATTGGTACTCGATCTGATTCAGCATTTGGCCCGAGATAAAATGCTCTGGATTCACTGCACAGATAATCAACGTGCATCCTGTCTGATGTATTTATACCGTCAGTATTGCATGCAGATGGATATGCCGACTGCACAAGCATATTTGCATGAAATTTGGGAACCGAATAACACCTGGACCGGACTGATGCATGGGGTGGCATTACAGCTACAAGGTCGTCAAGCCACTCAAGACTTAGAGCAATCCCTGCGACAAGCACAACAAGACTCGCCGACACACGAGGATCAATCGACCCTCGCTGGCGATGAGATCGATCAAGACTGAATGCTTGTGGATGACTTATTGACGACTGAGCAACACCGTCGCCAAAGACAGAATCCCTTCTTGACGCCCCGTAAATCCGAGTTTCTCAGTGGTGGTGGCTTTGATACTAATCTGAGTCACATCAACATCGAGTACATCAGCGATACTTTGACGCATGGCCAAGTTATGCTTGGCCAGTTTCGGACGCTCACAGGCCACGGTCAAATCGGCATTATTTAGATGATAACCGCGATCTAAAATCAGTTGATAGACATGCTTGAGTAGCTTACGGCTGTCTGCGCCTTTGTATTCTGGATCAGTATCTGGAAAGTGCTGCCCAATATCTCCGAGCGCTAAGGCACCGAGTAGCGCATCACTCAGTGCATGCAAGATCACATCACCATCGGAGTGCGCTTTAAGGCCTTGATCATGGGGGATCTTGATTCCCGCCAAGGTCACAAAGTCACCTTCCTCAAAGGCAT
This sequence comes from Acinetobacter sp., assembly GCA_030152605.1. Classification (GTDB taxonomy): domain Bacteria; phylum Pseudomonadota; class Gammaproteobacteria; order Pseudomonadales; family Moraxellaceae; genus Acinetobacter. The sequence goes on from JASLJB010000277.1 coordinate 5,782, forward strand.
GCACATCCATTCCTTGTCCAATTCGAATTTGTGCAATCATTTAAAGCTCCTTTCCGCAGATTTTAAATTTGAAATCTTGTATTCATACTTTCTATTTCGCTATAGTAGGTATGCAAACCATATAAAGTATAAGCGATCATGCTGTTGAAAACTGATTTTATGCACTTTAATACAATCGTGAGCAGTGTATTTCTAGCTTGTTTGAGCATGAATAATACCTATGCAAGCCCGATTCAATGTCAAGCAACTGCAAAGTCTGCCGCTTTGAACACGCTTTGTACTGCCCCCTTCGATGAACAACGTTCAGCGCTAAACGAAGCCTATTTGACCGCCTATTTGGTCACCGATGCCCCGATCCGATTGATTGAGGATACACAGCAACTTTGGTTCAAACGGATTGCCCAGTGCACGCAGCGTGACTGCTATCAACAACAAATTGATTTACGCATCGAGGAGTTAAACTTCTACACCTCGATGAATCAAAGTTTAACTCAGCATTTTCTCAAATATGAACAGGGCCAACTGCTGAATCCATCGGTACAGCTGCAAGTGCATCAACTGAGTAAAGACCGTATCAAGATTGAAGGCTTGGCCTATCGCAATCCCAATAACCGCAGTGAGTCACAGTCCTTTTCGCTGCTGGCCTATACCTCACCGGATAAGAAAAATGAAATCCTCGATAATGATCGCAAGTGCAAATATCAACTCAACTTTCAAAAAGCGTATCTGATCGTCAAAAGCCAGCAAAAAGGCTGTGAGCGATTTACGGGCAGTTATCGGGTGTATGATTAATTATTTTGAAAATTAAATAGGGTTAAAGATGACAACTTGGGCAGATCTGCAACTTCACTCACATCCACACCCTCATCACTTATAGCAAAGTTTGCAATCGATGCTGTGCCAATTTGACCCAGCAATGCCGAACCTACGGCAATTCCACTCGTTGTCGAACTATACTTTTGATTAATGTTTTGTTAAGTTTCTCGGGAAAGTAAATCAATGATTTTCCCCTCAACAATAAATAGTTCTTCTGTCAGCTCTTCGATATAGCGGTCTATTTTATTTTTCATTTTCACCTTATTAATATTTTATTTTTTTAATTTCTTATTTATTTTCAATAAAATCAAATCAATTATTATAAATGAATTTAGACTAAATCATTCGCTTCTCTTTTTCTTTCTTGAGTAAAAATCGATAAGGAAGCAATATATATAAACGCATATGATTCAAAATAAAACAAGGCAAAAAAAACATCAAAGAAACCACAATTTGGATTTTATAATTTGATGATACAATCAAGCTTTTAAATAATATAACGACAAGTACAAGTTGCGAAAAAAATAGAATTAAAATAAATCTAGAATTATTTACTTTATACTTAAACTCATATATTGCTGAAAAAAAATCAAATAGCGTATATTTTTCTTCACTCGAATAATAACCCTCTAAAAAAGAAATATATTTATCCCAATTTGCCCTATACTCAAGAAAACAAATAAAAAATATAGCAACACTAATCCCAAAAAAGTATGCCAAAAAATA
>JASLJB010000280.1 GCA_030152605.1 Acinetobacter sp.
CGGGCAAGCTTCAACCCCTGTACCTTTAATATAATTTGAGCCATCAATCGCGATAAACTCACCTGTTTTTGCCCACTGCGTACCGATGATTTTTACTGGTGCTTTAATTTCTGGCAGTGGGCTGTTGACCTTAATGGCATAGGGTGCTTGTCCAACCGCTTGAATCAGAATCTCACTGGCTTCACTCGGCTTGCTGTTGGCTTGCTCAATCGCCCAACGCAATGAACCTTTTTCATGATCATCCTGATAGCGATCCACCACATAGCTTTCAGCCATTGCCAAACCAGAAACCGCTAAGCCAAGTGCCAATGTCGTTAAACGTAATGAAATCATTTTCATGTCTAAAAATTCCTTTTAATTTATGGTGTAGGTTGAACGGTTTTTAATAACTGTTTCAGTTGAGTCACATCAATTTGGCCGGGCGCAGAAGCTTCACCGATCATGCCAAAACTAAAGCTGCCGCCCATATTGGCTGTGGCAATTCGAGAAATAGTCCCGAGTTTACCCATCGACATGGTGAGTAATGGTTTTTTAGATTGTTGGCTGACTTTTAAGGTCGCATTCATCAAAGTAAACACATCTTGTTTGCTTTGTGGCATCACTGCGATTTTAAGAATATCTGCGCCAAGCTGATCTTGTTTAAGCAAGCGTTGAACGATTTCTGCTTCATCAGGGGTCTTTTTAAAATCGTGATTGGACATCACAATCAATACTCTTTTCTCATGTGCCAATTTAACTGTGCTTTTCACCACTTGCGGATCTCGGAACATTTCCACATCCAACATATCCATAAAGGGTTGGCGTAAGTAGGCTTGATAGGTTTTGCCATAATCTGCATCACTGATGGTCAGTTGCCCGCCTTCGTTATGGGTACGAATGGTGGCGATCATGGGTTTAGCCCCTAAAATCTGTTTAAGCTCATGTCCTAAAGCAATCACTTGCTTAGTGTCACTGGCAAAGTTGAGGAGGTCTATGCGGAACTCTGCCAAATCAGCATCTGGATTGCTGGCAATAACTTTTGCTTGTGCTAAGGCTTGTTCTTTGGTTTTTGCTGTAATCGGGACGATGGTTTTTACTGGGAGTTTTGCCAATTCTGCAAGTTCAACTGGGCTTGGTGAAACAGGTTGCGCCTGTGTCATTTGAAAGGTAAATATGGAGCTAAGTGCAAGCGTCAATGCCGCAAGTTTTTGTAGTTTCATTTTTCATCTTCCTGAATAAATTATCCGTTTGTATATTGCGTTTTCGCTGGATTACGATTTCATTTAAGTGCTTTTCGTTTATCTTAATCCCTCCTAATCCCTCCCTTGCGGAACCTCAATCGTTCCTTACCTTTTAAAAAAGAGGAGTATCGCGAATCTCAAGACTTAGATGATTCCAAAACAAGACCTCTCTTTCAAAAAGAGAGATCTTGAGGATTGTTAAATATCAAAAAACACGGTTTCGTCTTCACCTTGAATACGAATATCAAAGCGGTACACGATTTCACCGTCGACTTCACTGCGTTTAGCAATCAGGGTTTGGCGGCGGACTGCCCATTCAATACTGTTGAGTACCGGATCATTGGCATTTGCTTCCACTTCATCGTCAAAATAAATACGGGTATGCAAACCAATGTTAATTCCACGAGCAAAGAGTGCGACTGCAATATGTGGTGCTTGAGTTGAGCCTTTACGCCCTGCGACAGCCCCCGGTTTAATGGTGTCAAAACTCCAAAAACCTGTTTCAAAATTTGCGCCTGTACGACCCCAGCCCTGAAAATGAGCATCGGCTGTTTTGCCTTGGGTATCGGCCTGACTTGGATAAACCCCATTGGCATCGGCTTGCCAGATTTCCAGCAATACATCTCTTAATGGTAAACCCAGTCCATCAAACACTTTACCTTCGATGCGGATACGTTGGCCTTGAGTGTGTTGTTTCACCAATTGGTTATCGAAGCTATGTTCAAATACTTCAATATTGGCTTGTTGTGGCAATAAACCGATATGTACATAAGGACCACCTGTTTGTGATGGGGTTTCCTTAATTTCCTGAAAATTCCATGCATTCATTGTGTGAGTTCCTTAAGTCAAATCATTTTCAAAATAAGTCGCACGACGACCACGCAGATGAATATCAAAGCGGTAACAACGACTATCTGATTCTATGAAATTGTTTTTATCTTCTAATGCGATCAAGGCACGACGCTGATCTTCAGATGGAATGGTTTTTAAAATCGGGCAAGTATCTATCAGGGTATCGCCCTCAAAATAGAACTGCGAAATCAAACGTTGTGCCCAACCATCGGCAATCAATGAAAAATGGATATGCGCTGGACGCCATTCATTGATTCGGTTACGCCACGGATATGGTCCCGGTTTAATGGTACGGAAAATATAAAAACCATTTTCATCGGTTAAGGTACGACCACAGCCACCAAAGTTAGGATCCATTGCGCCAATAAATTTGTCATTTGGATGGCGATAACGACCCGATGCATTGGCTTGCCAAACTTCCAATAAGGTGTTTTTCACAGGGCGACCAAACTGGTCACGCACATAACCGTGCACAATAATTCGCTCACCGACTGGGAGCCCTTCTTTGGCATAGTTCAAAATCAAATCATTGTCTTTTGCACCAAAAATTTCAGGTGAAAAATGCGGTGAAGTGACTTCAGTTAATGTTTCATTAATCGAGATCAATGCATTTTTGGGCGAGCGTAATACACTGGTTTTA
>JASLJB010000308.1 GCA_030152605.1 Acinetobacter sp.
TGCAGTCAATGATTTGGCTTATCTGAATGATTTTGATCTCGCGGCGCTGTTATGTAAGCGTTCGGTTCCGATCTGGGTCGGCATTGGCCATGAAAAAGACAAAACGATTTTAGATGAAATTGCCCATCGCTCTTTTGATACACCCAGTAAAGTCATTGCTGGCATTCGGCATGTGATCGTTGAACGCAGCCAAGAAGTCATTGAGTCTTTTCAAAAGATAAAACTCCTCGCGCAACATCAAATCACCGCCTATCAAAATCAAAACGATCAGCTGATGCAGCGGATTAAATCTCAAGCGCACACCGATGTGAATGAAGCAAGCAAATCCATTCAACTGTATAAAAGTTCCAGCCAATATTTTGCGCAGCAACACATTAAATATAGTACGCAAATGATTGAAAGTTTAATCAAAGAAACCATGCTACAGCACCCTCGTACTATCATGTCCAAAGGCTATGCGATTGTGCGTGAACAAGGTAAGGCGATCAGCTCAGTTCAACAAATCAAGTCCAACAAGATTCAAATTCAATTTCAAGACGGCCACGCTTTTGCCGACCTCACACAGGTAGTTCAACATGAGCACGAATGACAGAAGTACTAAAGACATCAGCTTTAAACAAGGCTACGAAATTCTCAAGAAAAATGCAGCATTGCTTGAGTCTCAAGAAGAACCCGATATCGACAATCTCATGAGCTTGGTCGAGGAATCAATGAATGCCTATAAAGCCTGTAAATCACGCGTTGATCAGGTTCAACAAGCTCTGAATGAAACTTTTAAGGATTGATGCCCTATTTAATGCCTTTAGCAAAAATACCGCAAGTTCAATATAAAAAAGGGCGATATCCAAAGATATCGCCCTTTTTTATCGCTGATTTAATCAACTTACCACCCAATAGCGTTGCAAGCTGATTAGCGACGCGACATAAATGCCAATCGTTCTAACAACTGCACATCTTGTTCATTCTTGATCAAAGCACCGTACAATGGGGGAATTGCTTTCGATTTATCATGTTGGCGCAGCACATTTTCAGGCATATCATCTGCCATCAACAAACTCAGCCAGTCAATCAACTCAGAAGTCGAAGGCGGTTTCTTGAGGCCAGCCACTTGACGTAATTTGAAAAAGATTTTCAAAGCTTCGCCGACCAAAGTAGTGGATATTTGCGGAAAGTGAACATCAATAATTTCACGCATCGTGGCTTCATCAGGGAACTCAATATAATGAAAAAAGCAGCGACGCAAGAATGCATCTGGCAATTCTTTTTCATTATTGGATGTGATGATCACGATCGGACGTTGAACGGCTTGAATGGTCTCGCCAGTTTCATACACAAAGAAAGACATCTTGTCCAACTCATGTAGCAAGTCATTCGGGAACTCAATGTCTGCTTTATCGATTTCATCAATCAGCAGTACACAGCGCTCTTCACTACTGAAAGCCTCCCACAACTTACCCGGCTTGATATAGTTTTTAATGTCATACACGCGCTCATCGCCAAGTTGGCTATCACGCAAACGTGACACGGCATCATACTCATACAACCCCTGTTGCGCTTTGGTGGTCGATTTAATATGCCATGTGATCAGCTTCAAGCCCAAACTCTCAGCCACTTGCTCAGCCAGTAAAGTCTTTCCTGTACCAGGTTCACCTTTGACCAACAAAGGTTTTTGCAGTTGACGCGCCGCTTTAACTGCGAGCTTGAGACTATCCGTCGCAATATACTGACTGGTGCCGGAAAATTGTTGATGATCTACAGACATATTTCGATAACCTTATTTTTCTATTTAAAGCGGTGATACGTTTTTACGACGCGTTTGCTGATTCATATTAAACTTTGACCACAGATAACCGAGGATCAAACCCACGCCCATCACAAATGCAATAATTGAAAGGTTTGACCAGATCAATACCGAGTCTTTGGTTAAGATCCCGAAAAGCAAACCAAAGGTGGCAGGCGCAACGTCCGAATTTGGACCTTCAGAAATCGTCGGTGATGCCACCAAAGCAAATAAGATGATCCATAAGATCCCGCCTATGGGTGCAGGCATGCGTCTGGTCACTGAATACCAGCACCACAAAATAATCAACGCACCCACGACATATACCGTCACGGCGATACTGTCCTCAGGGACATTATCCAGTACGCTTAAAATATTTGCCCAAACCCCAGACTGATCATCACGCACCACGCAAGCCCTCTGGTTCTACCGCATTTGGATTAATCAGCCCTTCTGGTGGCATTTGCACAAAGAAACCTTTGCTTTCAAGCGAGTCCAGCACATGCGCTAGACTGACGCGCGCCAACTTCTTGGTGTTGCTCAGATCTAAATGCATAACAAATGTGGCGCGTCCAAAGGTTTGACGCAGCATATCTGGGATAGATGCTAAAGGATCGGCATCATCTGCTTGAGCTTCGGTGTTTGGGCGAGCAACGTAAAGATACATCTCATCTTTTTTGCTCGATTTATAAATATCACAATGCATATCTAAAAACGACGTAAAATTAAATTCGAGAAACAGCATACAACAAAAAGCCGATGCTTACATTAAACTTTAATACCCTAAATGCCCTATTTCAAACATGAAACCAGCCTCTTAGGCTTGAACCTTCATCTGTGCGCTTAAGTAGTCGATATCTTTATTTAAAAGTGCGATTAAAGGTTGTGTTAACACCTCATAACGCCAACCGAGCAGAAATTCAGGCAAATCTTGCTCATCCCCATGAAATACCACATGTTGATATACGCTATTCAGCCATTTTTTTCGCATTAATACTTCTTTAGGCACCTGAGTATCAAGTACAGCGCGTTCGATTAAATCATCGACACTTTGCGTCACACCTTTAGAAGAATGCTTAATTGGTCGTGCAATTCTTAAAGGCCATTGTTGTGGATCGGGTAAGAAGCGCAGTAAATCTAAAATCGTTTTGCCATGCTCACGCACGATGGATGGTCGAATATCTTTAATCTGTGCCAATTGAAAATTGTTCTTTGGGTTTTTTTCAACCAAATCAATCATGCTCGAATTTTTTAAAATAAAACTACGCGGCTGATTTAAGGCTTTTACCACGTGTTCTCGCCATACGCAAAGCTGCTGAAGTTGCATCAGTTGCTTCGGTGAATGTCGATAATTGCCGACATCAGTATAGAGTTTGTCCTGCGGTAAATCGGTAGCGATTTCCAGACTTAAATGACGACAATCCTCCAAGGCAAACGAATACATGCCCTTATGTTCTAACTCAGCTTTAACCTTGGCTGCGAGTTGCATGATATACAGCACATCATTGGCTGCGTATTGCATTTGCTCATCACTTAAAGGACGTGCCAACCAGTCTGAACGGGTTTGATCTTTATCAATGTCGATTTCAAGCATATTTTTCAATGCATTTTGATAGCTGACCTGTAGACCATGCCCTAGAAATGACATACCGACTTGGGTATCAAATACATTATGTAGGCTTTTTTTCTGCGCATAATGATAAATCAGATCCACATCTTCACTACAGGCATGAAAGATGGTTTGCTCGGCTTGATAAATTTTCTGCCAAAATGCACTCAAATCCAGACTGGTGCCGTCCAGAAGAAAAATTTTATGATTTACATTGATTTGCAATACACCCAGCTTGGGCCAGTAAGTATCAACTTTAATAAATTCTGTATCTAAACCATAGATTGAGCTTTGACCCATTAAGTTCAGAACATCATCGAGTTCAGCTTGTTGTTGGATAAATTGAAACATGTTCGTGTTGAGTCAAAATAATATATTCAAATTAAACAATATTTTACATCAATACAAGATTTTTAAATATAGTATTTTTACACTAATTCCTTAGAAAAGTTAAATTATGTAATAAATCAATCACATTAATTTGTTTTTTAACCAGTGGGTCAAGTTCTACAAATCTGCTTTATGTGACTCGCGATCTGATCGTGCTTTTCAACACTCGATAATATTGGCACAAAATTTAAACTTATGGCGAGGAAATGTAGTGACTATTGTAAACATAATCTCTGTTTTTAAAGAAATAAGTACATAAAGCACTTATTTCATTTTCATTCGATTATGTAAAGCTTGGCTCAAGGTGTGGCTATCCACATACTCCAACTCTCCGCCCTGCGGAACACCTTGCGCGATCCGAGTCATGTGTATAGGGAGATGTTTGGTGGCTTCTAGCAGATAATGTGCGGTGGCTTGACCTTCGATCGTGGCATTGGTGGCCAAAATCACTTCTTGGATCTGCCCTTCCGTTAATCGTTGCACCAAATATGGGATACCGATTTCTTCAGGACCTACACCATCTAAGGGTGATAAATGCCCACCTAAGACATGATACTTTCCAGTAAAGCTTCCGCTTTGTTCGATAGCCATCACATCGGCAGGAGACTCCACCACACACAGCAGTTGCTCATCACGCTCATCGGACAGACAAATATCACACAACTCATGCTCAGTCAGTGAATGACAAGTCCGACACTCATGAATATAACTGGTCGCCTCACTCAGTGCATGCGCCAAAAGCACAGCACCTTCACGATTTTTCATGATGAGATGCAATGCCATGCGTTGGGCGGATTTCGGCCCAACACTTGGCAAAATGCGTAACGCTTGCACCAGTTGATCAAAACGATCACTAAACACGATAGGCGTCCTTAAAACATACCCGCCAAGCCTGGTGGTAAACCCATGCCTTTATTGGCCGCTTGCATTTTTTGTTCACTGATGGCTTCAGCTTGACGTGCAGCATCATTGATTGCAGCAGCGATCAAGTCTTCAATCATTTCAGGATCATCTTGTAGCAACTCAGGATTGATCTCGATGCGTTTCACCACGTTACGACAGTTCATGGTGACTTTCACCAGTCCAGCACCCGCTTCAGCATGTACTTCAGTTTGGGCGAGTTCTTCTTTCGCCTTTTTAACATTTTGTTCCATGTCTTTTTGCATACGCTGCGCTTGCTGCATCAACATATTAATGTTCATAAAGTACTCCAAATCATTTTGTTCGTTAAATTAAATCTAAACCACGCGCGAGATCACGAATAATATCATCTATATCTTCCAATCCCACAGAAACACGAATTAAACCTTCATCAATTCCTGCATCACGCTTGGCTTCGACCGACAATTTACCGTGTGTGGTGGTGGCAGGATGGGTAATCGTGGTCTTTGCATCCCCCAAATTGCCGGTAATCGAAATAAATTGGGTATGGTCGATGACTTTCCAAGCCTGCTCTCGCCCACCCACGACTTTAAATGACACCATGCCACTCCAGCCCTGCTGTTGACGCTTGGCCAATGCATGACCAGGGTGATCTTCAAATCCAGCAAAATAAACTTTTTCGACTTTCGGATGTTGCTTGAGCCAATGTGCCAATTGCTCAGCACTTCGACTATGTTCACGCATACGAATTCGTAAAGTTTCCAAACCTTTGAGGATCACCCATGCATTGAATGGACTCATCGAAGGGCCTGTGGTGCGTACATAGGCATGGACTTCTTCAAGCAACTTGTGTGAACCAAGCACGGCGCCACCCAATGCACGACCTTGACCATCGAGATACTTCGTTCCCGAATAGATCACCAGATCAGCACCAAAGTTCAGTGGCTTTTGCAGTACTGGCGTACACACCGTGTTATCAATCGCGAATAAGGCCCCATGCGCATGTGCCAGATCAGACAAAGCTTGAATATCTGCAATTTCAATCAAAGGATTTGAAGGTGACTCGACGAACAGGAGTTTGGTTTCGGGACGAATGGCATTTTTCCATGCATCAAGATCCGTCAAATCAACAAAGTCGACTGCAATATCAAACTTTTTAACGTACTTTTCAAACAGCGCCACGGTTGAACCAAACACTGCGCGTGAACAAATCACATGATCACCGGCTTTGAGAAATGTCATCGCCACGGCCATGATCGCCGCCATTCCTGAACTTGTGGCGACAGCACGTTCCGCACCTTCAAGCGCTGCGAGTCGTTTTTCAAATACAGCCACCGTTGGATTGGTAAAGCGGGAATAAATATTACCTGGCATCTCACCGGAAAATTTTGCAGCGGCTTCAGCGGCAGTTTCATAGGTGAACGAAGAGGTTAAAAAGATCGGTTCGGCATGCTCACCTTCAAAACTTGGGTGATGCCCAGTACGAATTGCGAGTGTATCTAATTGATATTCAAGGTCGTCGTGTTGACTCATTTGTATGCACCAGTTGAGGGAGTGTCATCATTAATTGTTACGCACATTTTGAGCGTCCAAGGTATTTAAGGTCAAGGTAAAATATAAAAAGTTCGCTTAGACTGCCAACAATACTCATTTCCAGAGCCTTAGATCGCCCATGTCAATCCTGAACCTGAAGGATAAATTGAAACAGCATCAAGAAAAACTTAAAAATCTGTCACGTCGGGTATTTAATGCACAGGCATTTGTACTTTCCCAAAGCACGCCTTATGACGTCATCGCGACCTTTGAACAGACTCAAGTTCGATATTATGCAGCGCATGAGCAGAAATTTGCCGAGCCACTGGTATTTATTGCACCACTGGCGATTAATATGGCGATTTATGATCTCTTTCCGTATCGATCCTTGGTGCAGTATTTTAGCCAAGCCGGTTTTAACGTCTATTTGATTGACTGGGGCAAACTCAGTTATCAGCATCGGCAACTCAATTTTCTCAAGTTTATTGATGACTTTATTCCAAAGTGTATTGCAACGATTCAAGCCCATTCGCAACAAGATAAAATTTCATTGCATGGTTGGAGTATGGCCGGTATCTTTGCGCTACTTTATACCGCCAAACATCAACCCGATGCAGTTAAAAATCTTATTATTCTAGGCAGCCCAGTCGATAGTTATGCCTCCGGCAAAATCGGCAAACTGTATCAGCATATGTATCGCGTAGTCGAAAAATACCCCAAGCTTAAAAATAGATTATCCCAGCAGCGCTTCCCCAATGCATTAACGCACTCACCAGGCATTATCAATGCGATTGGTTTTAAAGTGCTCGATCCCAAAGGTTGGTATCAAGGCCATAAACAACTGTTGCAGAATTTAAATGACCCACAGGTTTTATATGAACATGCGACTTTAGGACATTTTTTAAATCATATGGTTGACTATCCGGGTGGTATTAATCAGGATATGCTATTGAATATATGGCTATTTAACCCGTTAAAACAGGGAAAGATTCAACTGGGTCAACATGTAATCGACCTCAAAGCCATCGATTGCTCACTGCTGGTTGGCGCAGGATCAAACGATCAAATGGTGACGGCCGCCGCCGCTCAGCCCCTAACCACACTGACCCGTAGTAAGGACGTTGAGTTTCATTTAATTCCTGGTGGTCATTTGGGGCTCATGTCGAATCAAAAAAGTGCAGCACAGTTTTGGCCACAACTCGCAGCGTGGTTAGCAGCGCGTTCGATCCGTATCGAAACCCAGCACGACACAGACAGCATCAATGCTTAGCCGCCAAGATTCAGTACAATATGCAATAAGAATTCGCTCGTTCAATAAAGGGAAAAATTGATGATTCAATCTGTGGCGTTTATTGGTTTAGGTGCAATGGGCTATCGTATGGCCGCTCACCTCCCGCAACATTTCGATAAGGTCTTTGTCTGGAATCGTAATTTCTCGCGCGCTGAACAACATCATTTGCAATACCAAAGCACTGCAGTTTCACTTGCGCAGGCGGTACAAGCCGATGTGATCATTTCCTGTTTACCGACCAGTGATCAAGTGGATGAAATCTTGGCTCAGGTACATCCCAAAGCCGGTGCCATCTGGATTGACTGTACCAGTGGTGTCCCTGCACAAGCGCGCTTACAACGAGAACGTCTGCAACAACACAATGTGGCTTTCCTTGATGCTCCAGTAAGTGGGCAAACGGTGGGTGCGGAAAATGCAACGCTCACCTTTATGGTCGGCGGTGAACTTGAGGCCTTTCAACGTGCGCGACCCGTGATGCAAGTCTTAGGCAAGCTGATCCAACATGTGGGTGAATCTGGTGCAGGCTTCGCCGTCAAAGCCGTGAACAATATGATGATGGCGGTTCATCTGTGTGCCACAGCAGAAGGCTTTAGCACACTCAAAGCACACGGCGTCAACTTAAGCCAAGCACTTGATTGCATCAACGCATCGAGTGGTAAAAGCTTTATCACCGAAAATATTTTGCCACAGCGCATACTCAACCGCAGCTTCCCACTCACCTTCTCGCTTGAATTACTGGCCAAGGACACCGGCATTTCTGCCGACTTAGTGCGATCGGCGCAATTGTCGGCGCCTGTGAGTGGTCTCACCCACAGTCTGATCGAAGCGGCCAAGGCCACGCTTGAACCGAATAGTGACTTTTCAAGTGCGGTAAAAATATATGAATCGTGGAGTAAAATTACGTTAGAGTAAACGAACAACATTGAATAAGCGTAATCAATCCCTATAATGATTAAGTTTAAGACAATTAATGATGTCAATTTGAGGTTTACTCATGAAAAAATTTACAGTTGCATTTTTTACCCTGATTTCAGTTGCAGTCGGTACACAAGCCTATGCAGCAGACGCGGCAAAAGAATGTCAAAAACTGCAAGATGACTACAACGTAATTTATGCGGCCAAAGGTTTTTGTTTTAAAGATCCGGAAGCAAAAGCCAAGTATGGCAATGAAAATTGCTTTACCAGCAAACCAAAGTTCTCTGATAAAGAACAACAACGCCTAGATGAAATTAAAGCACGCCAAAAAGAATTGAATTGCAAATAATTCCAACGGCTGCATATTGCTCAAACCAAGGAAATGAACATGGCTTACGATGATCAAAATATTTTTGCAAAAATTTTACGTGGTGAAATTCCTGCAATAAAAGTTTATGAAGATGATCAAGTTCTCGCATTTATGGATATTATGCCGCAAGCTGATGGTCATACACTGGTGATCCCTAAAGCGCCTGCGGTCACATTACTCGACCTTCCTGCCGAAGCTGCTGCATATACCATTCAAATCGTACAGAAAGTTGCTCAAGCAATGCAGCTTGGATTGGATGCAAAAGGGATCGTGCTGATGCAACTGACAGGTGCAGCAGCAGGTCAAACTGTGCCACACGTGCACTTCCACTTGATTCCGACATCAGTGCATCAATTGGGCAAGCATGCTGCTGTGATGGGCGATCAAGACAAGATCAAAGCACTGGCTGAGAAAATTAAAGCTGCACTATAAGATTGAATTTATACTTTATTTTAAGCTGCTTGTTCATGTGAATCGGACGCGATTAATCCATCAGTTCAGACCGAACTCAATGCCCCCCTTCACACTAGCACGACAATGAAGAACCTCCATTGAGGTTCTTTTTTTGTATCCGAAAAATATGGCCATTTGTGGCACACCTTTTCCAAAAACCAGCCTACAGCTGATCATCATTCATAAAACTGTCACCTAAGTTTCACTGACATGTAACAAAACTTACAGATACTTCAAGCAAGTTAGTAAGCAAATGTAATCTTTTGTTATTGGTCTTACTGAGAATAAAAGTGAACAGTTATACGCCATTTTGAATATGTTTTTTGGAGAGATCTCAATGAAAAAAGTGCTACTCGCTGCCGCAGTTGCAACGCTAGGATTTAACGCAGCGCAAGCAGCGCCTACATTGTACGGTAAGCTCAATGTTTCTTTAAACCAAGTAGATAATAACGATTATGCAGGGAATGACCAAACCCAACTTAACTCAAACGCATCGCGTATTGGGGTCAAGGGTGAAGAAAAATTAACAGATAATGTCGGTGTTATTTACCAAGCAGAATGGGCGATTGCCACGGATGGTTCGGGTTCAGATACTGATCTTAGCGCACGTAACCGTTTCTTAGGTCTAAAATTCAAAGATGTCGGTAGTGTTAAAGCAGGTAACTACGACTCTTACTTTAAGTCTGCAGCCGGCGACTACCAAGATATTTTCAATGATGACACCAACTTGGATATCACCAAAACCATGTATGGTGAAGAACGTACCAAAAACGTGGTTGGTTTTGAAACAGATAAAAACCTACTCATCCCTGGCCTAGAATTTAAAGTCATGGCTGAAATGGGTGAGAACAATTCATCTAATTACAGCACAAAAAAACGCAATGGTTTTGGCAATGGAGTCTCAACATCCTTGGGATACCAAAACAAAGATGTCGGTCTAGCATTAGCACTTGCAGCGAATTTTGGCATCGCAGGTACATATAACTCATCTGACATCAAAGAGAAAATTGAATCTGATGCCTATCGTTTTACTGCATCCTATGACTTAAGCAAAGCAGGTGTTGATGGCCTTGTTCTCGGTGCGCTTTATCAATATGTTGAACCATCGAATTCACCTTCTGAAGCATACCTTAGTACCGCGGTCGACAAAGACAAAAAACCACTGAGTACACGCGCAGCATCACTTGAAGAAAGCGCTTGGTTGGTACAAGCGACCTATAAAATCCCAACCACACCTTGGGCAGTGAAAGGTCAGTATCAATCAGTTAAAACTGAATGGAGCAACGCAAGCCGTAAACTCGATCAATACGGTTTAGGCTTGGACTATAACTTTAATAAACAAACCAAGTTCTACGGCGTGCTTGCACAGCAAAAACGTGATTGGCAAAACGATGACAACAAGAAAACTGTTGTTGGCGCAGGTATGGTCTATAGCTTCTAAGTTAACGCACCAAACTCTTTAGTCATTACATAAAACCCCGAGGCGCAGCGCTCGGGGTTTTATGTTTATACGACATCTCATCTCACTAGATCAGACGGTTAATGCTGTATCCATCATAATGATGAATAAGCTTCATGATGGATACAGCTGCAACAGCCAGATTATGCGACTGGATAATGCTGGGCAAGTTGTTGGCTAATCATCACCGCTGTCGCCGCAGACAGCGTCCAGCCCAAATGTCCATGACCGGTATTATAAAATACCCGTGCTTGTTTACCGCGTTTCACTACAGGCATCATATTCGGCATCATCGGACGCAATCCCGCCCAAGGCACGATATATTCAGTCGAGATATTGAAGTTTTGATTGACCCAATCCGTCAAAGGTTGAATCCGATCGGCACGAATATCACGATTATAACCATTGAACTCAGCAGTCCCTGCCACTCTTAAACGATCTGCACCTAAGCGCGAAGTCACGATTTTGGCACTCTCATCTAGCAAACTGACCCAAGGCGCTGCTTGTTGACTCTGCGCTGTATCTAGCTGCACCGTGATCGAATAGCCCTTGACTGGATAGATATTTACGCGGTCGCCGAGTTGCTGCGCGAGCTGATAACTTCCGACCCCACCACAGACCACCAGCGCATCGGCATTGAGCTGTTGTAGTTGTAGATCGGTCGCATGCATGTTTTCAACGCTCGGCCGATAACGCAATTGCACCCCTTGATCATGATGTCGAATCTCCTGCACCTCCATACCAAAGATATAGTTCACTTTTAAGCGCTCAGTCACTTTGGCCAAACCCGTGGTGAATTTATGGATATCTCCAGTTGCGTCTTCGGGACAATAAAAGCCGCCAAAATACTGCCCGGTTAAGCTTGGCTCGATCGATTTTATTTCTTCAGGTGTTACCGCATAACGATGTAGGCCGCCATCACAAAGCAAATCATTGACGCGATTGGCCACCAGATAATCGGTTTCAGTATGGTAGAAATGCAGAATGCCGCGTTTTTCTAGATTGAAGTCGATATTTTCCAGATCGGCAATTTCAAATAAACGTTGTCTTGCAATTAATGCCATTCTGACCGTGTCTTGGGTATTGCCACGATAATGTTTAATATTGCCGAGAAACTCCATCAACCAAGCATATTTATGCAGACTAAATGAGGGATTTAATAATAATGGCGCATTTTTATGCGCCATCCATTTAATTCCTTTGAGTACGGTGGCTTTTTGATTCCACACTTCAGCATTACATGCCGAAAGCTGTCCACCATTGGCAAATGAGGTTTCCATTGCTGGATAAAGATGCCGATCAATCACGCTGACCTGATAGCCGAGTAATGCCAATTCATACGCGGTGGTGACGCCTGTGATGCCTGCACCGATTACAACGACATGTGTCATAAATAGACTCCTTTGAAATGCTGCGCATTTCAAATCATGCCCCATCTGTCATTGGTACCTGAGAGCTTCGATCGCTATTCACTCACGTTGAATATGACCTTCCCCTTCGGTGAGCACATAGATCTATAGACATTGATGTTATGGCTACTCTCCAGATTTTTATGATGATTACAGTCCTTTTGCCTGAAAGTTTCCGGGGCGGTTGCTCCTTCGGCGAGCAGTGATCTGCTTCTCTCCTGCGAACATCGTAAATGAGTACGTTCCTTGGTTATTGTTTAATGCAATCCATATGCCATTGTTAGGTATTTTTAAAGTAATTTGGTGTTTTTCAGTACATCGTTGATCGCGTGGTTCACTTAGCAATTCACGCTTAAACACAGCACTTATTCCTGCTTTAAAATAGCACAAGCCGATCAGACCCATATCTCCAATGTAGGGGCTAGGTGTTTTATTTGCAAGCAGATTTTATCTAGATCAGCCACGAATCACTGCTTAGATTTTAGATTAATGCAGGCTTTATTTTTGTGATTCAAGAATGAGTTGCGCCAAGGTCAAGTCATCTGGGTAGGTGATTTTTATGTTATCAGAGCGACCTTGTACCACGTGTACCGGGACTGACATATATTCTAGCGCGCTGGCTTCATCTGTCACCAGCACAGCATCCGCCAAAGCCTGATCGAGGGCTTTTTTGAGAGTGGCGATGCTTGAAATTTGCGGTGTTTGTGCTTGCCAGAGCTGTTCTCGGCTAACTGTTTTGTTAATTCGGGGTGCTTGTAACACTTGTTTTAAGGTATCACGTACCGGAACTGCCAATATTGCACTACATTGATGCTGTACAGCGGCTTGCACCAGGGCTATTAAACTGGCTGCGGTCACACATGGCCGTGCTGCATCATGCACTAAAACCCAATCTTCGGGATCAGCAATCGACAATAAATAATTCAGCGCATTTAATACGCTATGCACTCGCTCTTCACCACCTACACAAAAGTGTGCAGAAGAACGTGAATCTAAATTAAGGCTTGGCGCGATATCATCATCGGCACTTAAGGCAAGTACGTAGCCCGCTAAGGGCAACTCATTCAGGCGATGCACACTGTGTTCAAGCACAGTTGCCCCGTGAATCATTTGATATTGTTTTAATTCTGTTGCTGAAAAACGACGGCCTGAACCCGCGGCAGGAATAATGGCCCAAAGTTTACGGTTGTTCAGGTGCAATGTCATCTTCATTGGTTCTTGTGTCGACATCTTCGTCAGTATCAATATAAATCGGTTGATACTGCGTACTGATGGTACTCATTTGTACAAAAGTTTCGTGTGGTTTAATCAGACCTAAGTCCAATCGCGCATGCTCTTCAATGGCTTCTGCACCATTTTTTAAATCATAAACTTCTGCCGCCAATATCCGATTGCGCTCTTTCAGCTCCTCATTAATTTTGGCATTGCTTTGCATTTTCTCAAGCAAAGTCTGGTGAGGGAAATAACCGCCCTCACCTTTCCAAAAGTGAACTTGGAACACCACGATCATAATGATCGCGATGGCCAAAATCACTTTACTCGAAGTTGTATTAAATACTTCAAACATTTTTCATACTAAACTTAGTTTAAACCCTTAAACTCAGCTTTACCGCGATAAACGGCTTGAGTCAACTCTTCAATACGAAGCAGTTGATTATATTTTGCAACGCGGTCAGAACGACATAATGAACCGGTCTTGATTTGACCCGCAGCAGTACCCACAGCAAGATCCGCAATGGTAGAATCTTCTGTTTCACCTGAACGGTGTGAAATCACAGTGCTATAACCATTGGCTTTGGCCAAGTAAATCGCATCTAAAGTTTCAGTCAATGTACCGATCTGGTTATATTTGATCAAAATTGAGTTAGCGACTTTCTCATCAATACCACGTTGTAAGATTTTTGGATTGGTCACGAATAAATCATCACCGACCAATTGAATCTTGTCACCGAGGATTGAGGTTAAATAGCTCCAACCTTCCCAATCAGACTCATCCAAACCATCTTCAATCGAGATAATCGGATATTGCTTAGCCAGGCCTGCAAGATAATCAGCAAATTGATTGCTGCTAAATGCTTTATTGCCTTCGCCTGCAAGAATATATTGACCGTTTTTATAGAACTCAGTCGCAGCACAGTCGAGCGCCAACATAATGTCAGTGCCAGCTTTATATCCTGTTTGCTCGATCGCAGACAAGATCACCGTGATTGCTTCTTCGTTTGAACGTAAGTTCGGTGCAAAACCACCTTCATCACCAACCGCAGTGTTGAGGCCTTGTTTTTTCAATACAGATTTCAATGCATGGAAAATTTCAGCACCTGCGCGCAAGCTTTCAGCAAATGAAGTAAAGCCCACAGGCTCAATCATAAACTCTTGAATATCAACAGTGTTATCCGCGTGTGCGCCACCGTTTAAGATATTCATCATTGGCACAGGCATGCTCAATGTGGTTTGACCACGTAAGTCAGCGATATACTGGAACAATTCAGATTTTTTCTCAGTAGCTGCGGCACGTGCGGCTGCAAGAGAAACAGCTAAGGTTGCATTGGCACCTAGTTTTTCTTTATTTTCAGTACCATCAAGCGCAATCATTTTCTCATCAAGCGCTTTTTGTTCAAACACGTTATCGCCGATCAAAGCCGAACGGATATCAGTTCTTACGTTTTGAACTGCAGTGCGTACACCTTTACCTAAGTAACGTGCTTGATCGCCGTCACGAAGTTCGAGTGCTTCACGAGATCCTGTTGAAGCACCAGATGGTGCACATGCACGGCCAACAACGCCAGATTCTAAGATGACGTCTGCTTCGATGGTTGGGTTACCACGAGAGTCCAAAATTTCACGCGCACGTATATCAACGATTTGGCTCATGAATAATTCCTCAGTAAAATAAAAAACAAGATGCTGTCCACAACATCAATGAGTATCTAATTGTTTGAAACCTTTAACTAAAGTATCCAATTCTTTGATTTGAGCTAAGAACGGCTCAAGCTGAGATAAGCGTAATGCACACGGCCCATCACATTTTGCATTTTCAGGATCAGGATGCGCTTCTAAGAACATACCGGCCAAACCGGTCGCCATCCCTGCACGCGCCAAGGTCGTGATTTGAGCACGGCGTCCGCCGGCAGAGTCTGAGCGTCCACCTGGAGTTTGTAAAGCATGTGTCACATCAAAAAATACAGGAACTTGCATGGCTTTCATTTGATCGAAGCCTAACATGTCTACCACAAGGTTGTTATAACCAAAGGCCGAACCACGTTCACATAAAATTAATTTGTCATTGCCTGCTTCTAAACATTTATGCAGGATATGACGCATTTCATGTGGTGCAAGGAACTGTGCTTTTTTGATATTAATAATGGCCTGTGTTTTTGCCATCGCCTCAACCAAATCGGTTTGACGACTCAAAAATGCAGGTAATTGAATAATATCTGCGACTTCAGCCACTGCAGCAGCTTGGTAGGGTTCATGTACATCGGTAATCACGGGCACATTAAAATGTGCCTTAATCTCAGCCAGCCATTCAATACCCTTTTCAAGGCCTGGGCCTCGAAAAGAGTTCAAGCTGGAACGATTGGCTTTATCAAAGCTGGCTTTAAACACATAAGGAATATCTAAACGACTGCAAATATCGACATAAGTCGCTGCAATTTCAAATGCTAAATCCTTGGATTCGAGCACGTTCATTCCGCCGAACAATACAAATGGCAAATGATTGGCCATGTGTATATCGCCTAAACTTACAACTTCTTGGGCTTGCAGTGCAGACATTTAAACTTCCTCAACTGTCATAAACTAAGATTGAACGCGATTATTTGTCAGCCAAATGATGCTTTTTAGCGGCTTCAATAAAGCTTGCAAATAATGGATGTCCATCACGTGGTGAGCTGGTAAATTCTGGGTGGAATTGTACCGCAACAAACCAAGGATGATCCGGAATTTCAATCGATTCAACAAGATGCTGCACAGGTGAATAGCCTGAAACTTTCATACCCGCTGCTTCAATCGCAGGGATAAAGCGGTTATTCATCTCATAGCGATGGCGATGGCGCTCAACAATTTCGGCATTGCCGTAAATTTCACAAGTCTTGGTGCCTTCAACCAATTCTGATTTTTGTGCACCTAAACGCATGGTACCGCCAAGATCAGACTGTAAGCTACGTTGTTGAACTTCACCGCGCTCATCTAACCATTCAGTGATCAGACCGATCAATGGATATTTGGTTGAGCGGTTAAATTCAGTTGAAGTTGCTTCTGGCATACCGGCAACATGACGCGCAAACTCAATCACCGCCAATTGCATACCTAAACAGATACCTAAATAAGGCACGCCATTTTCACGGGCATAACGGATGGCTTGCATTTTACCTTCAGTACCGCGCTCACCAAATCCACCTGGGACTAAAATAGCATCGGCATCTTTGAGTAAATCAGCAGCGTCTTGAGATTCAAGTTCTTCTGCATTGACATAATCGATTTCAACTTTGACACGGTTTTGAATACCGGCATGCAATAATGCTTCATTGACAGATTTATAAGCATCTGGCAATTCAACATATTTACCCACCATCGCAACACGTACGGTATATTCAGGATTGAATAATGCTTCAACCACATTATCCCAATCGGTCAAATCCGCTTCAGTTAAACCATCAAATCCAAAACGCTCACAAATCAAATCATCGACGTCTTGCTCATAGAAAGTACGTGGAATTTGATAGATTGATTTTGCATCTTTACAGACCACAACTGCACGCGCTTCAACGTTAGTAAACAATGCGATTTTACGCGTTGTTTCCGCATCCACATCATATTCAGTACGGCAGATTAAGATATCTGGCTGAATACCAATTGACAGAAGTTCTTTTACAGAATGCTGAGTTGGCTTGGTTTTTAACTCTTTGGCAGAGTTAATATATGGCAACAACGTCAGGTGCATGAGCATGGTGCGCTTATGACCGAGTTCAACCATTAACTGACGGACTGATTCCATAAATGGCAGTGATTCAATATCACCGACAGTGCCACCAATCTCAACGATTGCAACGTCATAGCCTTCACCGGCACGCAATACACGTTCTTTAATATTATCGGTGATGTGTGGAATCACTTGGACAGTGCCACCTAGATAATCACCACGACGTTCTTTGTTTAACACGTCTTGATAGACACGACCCGAAGTGAAGTTATTCAACTTGGTCATTTTGGCATGGCGTAAGAAACGCTCGTAATACCCTAAATCTAAATCGGTTTCGGCACCATCCTCTGTGACAAACACCTCGCCGTGTTGAAACGGACTCATGGTTCCTGGATCTACA
>JASLJB010000352.1 GCA_030152605.1 Acinetobacter sp.
GCTGAAATCTCACATCAATTTGAATATATTACTTTAAGAAAAAGTGTTGACTTAACTGTATTGAATGATCTGTTAAATAAATGATCAAATCTAGACTAGACGCTGTTGGTCGTTGGGGGGATTTAAATGAAATGGCGATTAAGTTTATGAAGATAAACCAAAGATTGAACCATATTATATAAATCAAATATGCGATTGGTTTAAGCGCCAAACCGGAGTTGATTGGTATGTATCTTTATAAGTTGATGTTATTTTTATTTTTAAATCTAATTGTGATCGGTGATGGAATGGCTAAAAAACTATTGATTAATTTTGAAACTTTTGATTATCCTACACCACAAGGTATTTTTTTTAAAAAAGCGATTGGTGTTGATGGTGAGAGTCGCTATGTTAAAAAATATACTTTTATTGCATTACCTGAATACGATAAACCTTATGCAAAAGGCGTGGGATTATTTAAACATAATGCAGAGCCAGAAATACTCCAATCCTATGTTGAAAAGATGCAGGATTTGGTTGAACTGTCAAAAAGAGATTACAAAGGTGTTAATCGATCTAGAGAGATATCTGTATCTAGTGTATTTGAAGGAAAAGTAATAAATAAAAAAATACAGCTTGATAATGCAATGAACGTAAGTGATAAGGCTAAAGCATTAAGTGAATGGTTTCGTTTAGAGTCTAGAGATATCGTATATCATCCTCAAACTCGTTTAGAGACAGGTGTCTTAATTGATACTAATCTTAGATTCGATAACGGATATGTGTACATTGAAGTTGTAGTAGATAATCCATCAGATGAAAATATTGAGATTTATGGTTTTAATGATCTTGTTCATGAAAATAGAACACGACGGGGGAGATCTATTAAACTCGGGATTCATGCCAATGATTTAAATGGTGTCGGATTGTTTCTTGACTCTAAGTTTTATCAGGGTGGAAGTGATGACTCTATTATTTTAAATAAAAACAGTTCATCGAAGTTTATATTTAAATACAGTTATAAAGAATTCTATGATGAATTGTTAAATCAAAATGGTTTTGATCGGTTGAATGCATTCATTGCAACTTATGGATTATTTAAATTTTCTGTGACTGTAAATAATAGGTTTAAGGCACCAAGTGTCATTGGTGGGATTTTTCAATATAGTACTTTTGATAAAGAAATCGATATCACGCGTTTTAGACAATGGGTTGAGCAATCATCGAGGTCTTGATCGATATAATTTTTTTAATTACATAAAACGAAACTGACCTCAACCTTTTTCGCAGCTGAAGTCTTGTTTCGATTTTTTGATCAATATAGGCTTAGTCATTACAGGTTACAGGTTTGACAAGTAACTCACTCTTTCCATTTTGGAAAGTATATAGCTTGGATGAGTTAAAGACTTTGATCACTTGAGTTTGAGCCAACGCTGTTTTAAATGTCTCAAGTTTTTGTGGGTTGATCTCTTCAAATGGATTGCCATAGTTTTTATTGTCCAGTAAGAACTGCGTTGTACCTGCCTGAGGATTATGGCCACGCAATATTTCTTTGCCACTGGTATCTTGAAGCTTAAAACTTGCTTGCTGGCCCGGAATCTTACAGTTTAGTTTGAATGTTAGCATGTAGCCGTCTTTGGATTTGTTTTGAAGGCTATAAATCCCAAGTAGATCATTTTCAATATACAACCACTGCCCCACAGGCATGTTTATTTTGAGCTGCTGAATCTGCTCAAGTGTGGTTTTACTGATATCTACGACGCCTTGTTTGTCAATTTCAGGAATTTTGTTTTTATCGCCTAAGCCAACCCAAGAGCCAACTTTTGATGTTGCTTTTGAGGTGCTTTTCGAAATGCTTTGGCAGCCGGTGAGTGCGGTAAATAGCATCAAAACACTCGCGGTTATTTTAAATTTTTGATTCATTCTTCAGTGACCTTTTTATCATTTAAATAGGTTGATGATACGCGCTGTGAATGTGTCTAGCGACTGAACTATTCACTGCATTTTGAGTTTAATTGAGATTCGCTGCTGAAAGTTGCCCTTCAGTCGTGAGTTTCTCAGCCATTTCCTGCGTTTTTTTCAAACCTGGCATACGGTATTCGGTATGGCCATAATCTTTAATAGACTTCCAACGTCCACCCCATGTCAGACCAACTGATTCAGCGACTTGACCATAAAGCTCATAACCTCGCATTGCCCAAGGATCACGTTCAGTAATCACCACTTTGCCGTTTCGTTTAAACGCGACATCGGCAGCTAAACCAAATTGGTGATAACTTTGATAGGCGCGCGCACGGGTAGTATTCGGATTTCCAGACAGCATATTTTGACGGTTAGGACTACGATAGCCTTCGAGTAAAACCAGCTCATAGCCATGTTGCTCTTTCATGATTTTAAAGACCATGAGTAGGCGCTGTTTATAACGCGGATTCATACGATCCCATTTACGATCAACCATCGATGTATTCAACTGCGCATTCATATCACTGATTGCATCAGGATCAATAATCGTTGTATTCGGTGCTACGATTGGCGCAGGTAATGGATGACTGTTTTCAAACTGCATGGCTTCAACAATCGCGGCTTGAATCAAGTGGTCATCAACTACTGGCGGTGGGGTTAATATTTCCCCATTGAGTAAGGCATAAATTTGCGGGTCAACGGCTTTTAGATAATCAGCTTCTACTTTGGTTGGGTCAATACTGCGCGTAAAAGCAAATACTAAAATACTCGCAAATAAAAATACACCTGCGATCAATATCCACCATTGTTGTAAATGCCAATGTTGCTGCGTGTTCTCTGCACTGGCTGCATGATTCATTTGCTGGGCAAAATCACGCATTTCAGAAAGTTTCTTTTTACTGGAGGGTAATAAAGATTGAGTAAAACTACTGAGCTTGAGCCTTAATTCATAAGACATCAATAGTGCCAGTATCAGTACCAAAAGAATAAAAAATAATATGATAATAAAAATCAGCATTTTATTTTTCTTGCACGCTTTGTGTGATTGAAATCGAGGTGCTTGCAGGAGGTGATGTTTCTGCTTGAAGCTGTGCAATTCGTTCAACATCCGTCGATCGCGGCATCGCCATGCGCTCAGATGAGGCGGGCTTAGGCGTTTCAACTGATTTATCTTTCGCGCTGTCTTTTTTCGCAGGATTGGCTTTGGATTTGACTTCAGCAGCGCCTTTCGAGGTCTGAGTCGCTTGATCTTTCATGTTTTTCTGAGTGCTTTTATCCCCGAAGACCTTTTCAAAAGGTGTTTTGCTCGCTGATGGTGCTTGCTTCGAGGTGATTTGTGGTGCCGGGTTAAACAGCTGACGCAATTCTTCCTCTTTGACTTTGGTGAAGTTTTCGTCTTGTTCATCTTGAGCACTAAGTCCGGGATGATCAGATTCTTGCGTTTGCTTTTCTGCTTTAGCGAGCGGCATTGAAGCAGTTTGTTGGTGGATATCATCTGCTTGTTGTGTATCTTGATCAGACATCTGGGCTTGTGACGCATGCTCAATGGTTTTTGAATTGAATGAGCTATAGGCAAAAAGCACAAGGCAGGTGCTGAATACCCCAGCTAAAAAACCAATTGATAGATACATCAGAGGTTTTTTAGCTGCTTTCTTGTGCTTTGCCTGTAATATACGGACATTATTTTGCTTTTCTTGAGCCATAGCGAATTCTTATTTAACAATAATTTAAGGTAAGTGAATGGTGATATGTGCTTGTTCGACCGGAGTAGTAATGACATTGTTAAATGATGAAAGCGCATCATGTTCATTTTGGGCAAGGAAGTAACGTAAGCCGATAAATGAAAATAAGGCAAAGAGCAGCAAGAAAATTAAAATCCATAAGAAGGGGAGTTCGCGGTGGATAATATTTCGGATCTGATCGGGTAAAGCTGCAAAAGGTGAAAATGCGGTTTTCTTGCCCTTTAAATAATCAATTTCATCGCCGAGTCGTGCCACGAGATGGTTTAGGCTTTCTATGGATTCAATTCTGTATTTGCCTTGGAAACCAAGTAATAGACAATAATGGAAAACCTCTAAACTGGCTAAGCGTGCTTTACCCTTGCTGCGTAATATTTCTAAATCTTCAAAAAAACGATAACCCGCCAATTGAGAGCCAAATAAACTCAATTGTAATGGGTTAATCAGCCATATATTTTGCAGATTAAAATAGCTTGGATCTTGTTGTGTCACGATGGTTTCATCGAGCAGTGCGCAGTAAGCATATTTAGAGTCGTGAATATCTTCACCCGAAAATTGAAACTTCTTGGCTTGCTGTTCAAAACGATTGAGTAACTCTAATATTCGTTCTCTAAACTGTTGCGGATGCTGTGGTACATATCCGTTTTTGAGTAAGAATACGATATAAAACCCATCATAAAGTAAATCAATTAAATTATTACTTTGATTTAACTTGAGATGCGTGGGGGGCGTGATACCAGAACCGATTTGGCCATTATCAAATAGTGATGGGGTGTTATTCGTTGGGTTCATTCTAGATCTCTTAATCTTATCCGTTGATCACTGCAATAAGTTCTACACTAATATCTTGAAAACCTGCTGGTACATAGATACAGATCGATTCTGAATCCAGCATACGTTGATACAGCTCATGATGTGGTTCAACTTCAAAATAGCTTACGCCAGAGCGGACTGGAATTGCGGTCGGGACTTGCATTAAATGATGTAGTGGGATGGCTGGAAGTGCAGAAACAACGCGTTGTTCGACATCTACGGTATTACCGACTTTGAAACGTAGTGGCACAATTTGAATGAGTTCGTGGGTCTGCATCATTGCACTTGAAACTGCAAGATATAAACGACTATCCCGATTAATTTTATCTGACTCTAAACCACCGACCCAGTAAGACGGACGTGTTTCTTTTAAGCTAATACTGATATAGCGATTAGAAATAATAGTATCGAGCAGATCGCGTAAAATAACATCCAGTTCAGAAAAGCTTTGCTGTAAATGATGGTGATTGTATTTGGGTAAGTGCTCGACCTCATAAGCAGTCGAAAAAGTCAGTAATGATCCCGTCAGTCTGAGTAATTCACAAAACAAGCGCTCCGGATGAATCAATGCATTTTGACTTAAATGATTTAAACTGGCATGCGCGGTATTGAGTGCGTTGACCAACCAAAACGACACAATATCACCAGATCGAAACTCAATCAGTTTCTGCTCATTTTCACGATTATTGGATTGAATGGTTTTAATCTTGGCGCGAATAACATTCAGGGTTCGCCTTAGATTATTCATCAAGGTTTCATTGGCTTCTATATGCATGATCGGCGGTATGAATTGCGGATCGATTTCAAAGTTGCCTGCGTTTTGCCGTTTAATTTTGGCGATCGGTAAATAAATTGATCCATCTACTTCATGGCTCGGATCACTATTGATATCGAGTATTTTAAATTGAGCACGACGTCGCAGTAAGGTGATTTCTGCTGGTGAGGCATCAGTAAATAAGTCATGCGTATCAGATAGGTAGGAGTGATAACGTCCAGGTTGGGCACTGTCTTCGAAAGCAACATTCTGCTTATTGGCCTGTATGATGGGCAAGGCCAGATAAACCAACATTTCGCCATTCATTTTTAAATCATCTAGCTGAATCGGTTCTGGTAAAAGGTCTTGCTGCGGCGCATTATAAATCTCACCATCTTGCCAAATCATTTGGACTTTTTCTAAAGCCAAAATATGCAGGTTGAGCTGCGCATAATCAAACTGCAAGCTTTGAATACCATAAGAAAACGGAATGTTGGCGCGAATCAAATGATTTAAGTGTTGCTCGTGATAACTGTCTTGGATTTGGAAGTGTTGTGGACGTAGAAATAAACCTTCGCCCCAAAGTATTTTCTCTGCTTTAAACATGAATAATTACCAGTCCTTTGATTCTTGAGTATTGGATTGAACACCGAGCAATTCTTGTACAGATGCCAATGGGTTGTCATCTTTAATCACTTGAGCGAGCCATTCATGCAGCGGCAATTGGCTCCATTGAATGGTTTTTTGCAACATATAACTGACTGGGCTATGGGGTTCATTTTTAGCAAAATAGTCAGATATTTCTTGCAAGACTTTCATCGCGTGTTCACGATTTTTTAAGTGATTCTGGGCGTCTAAACTAAAGTGAGCATTTGCAGCTGGCTGTGCTGTCACTTGAGTCATCTGGGTTTGATCGAGCTGCTGCTGGGCGTGGTTCTGATCCTGATCTAATGTAGAGGCTTGAGCGTCTATCGCGGAAAAACGATCGGTTTTATAAATTTTTTTAAGCTTTTCATCAATCCGCTCTAACTGTGAATCGATTTGAGCAAAGCTCGGTGCATCGAGTTCCATATGTCGATTCAATACAGTTTTGAGCAACTCCCATTGCCGCAGCATATCTGAGAAATTCTGGTATTGCTCGATCAAAAATGCTTGCGGAGATTGGTTGATGGCTTGTTCAAATTGCTCAAGCGCTGTACTGCTATTCAGTGGATCGTGATCATCAGCGAGTTTGCGTAAGTTGTTCTGTTGGTACAGGATATTTTCATAATCGAGCAGGGTATAAGCCTGTTGATGGCTGATCGGGGTCTTTTTGATCAGCAAAGGCAGTTGATTAATCAAGCCCTGTAATAAACCTAAGCGTTGATCTAAATCTTCATCCTCAATCACAGGATGGATTTCGAGCCAATATTGGTCAAGCATCTGTTGAGAAAGGCATAAGCTCTTGAGAATTCCCTCAAAACCATAGAGTTGAGCCCAGGCTTCGTTTAACCAGGTTAATAATCGAATATCTTTGGTGCTATGGATGAATAAGTCAGAAGTTTTTGCTGCCACAAAGGGCCAATCGGCCTGCTTGGGTTCAGAGACCCAATCACCTTGATCGAGAAGTAAGTCATCTTGGGTTTTGGCTTTCTTAATCTCATGAAATGCATTGGAAAAAGAAAGATCTTCACCACAGGGGTTTTCTGCGCTAATCGGCTGAAGTAGGGGACTAATGTCTAAGCTCATATCATTTCAACTCTATTTATTTCGCAGCAATACTTTGATCTGCCGATGGGGATTTGGCTTTTTTAACGGATCTTTTGGCAGGGGATTTGACTTTGTGTTGAGGGTCGAGTTGATAGAAAATCTCATCATTTTTGACATCAATGCGAATTAATTTCGGCAGTTTTTCCTCACTAAGGGCGATCAAAATATGTGTCGCCAAGGCAGGTAACACAGAAGCACTCAAGATATGATCGACATTGCGTGCACCGCTATCGACTTCGGTGCAACGACTGAGTAAGAGTTCGATGAGATCATCCGAGTATTCAACTTTTGTGGCGTATTGAGTTTCAAGCCGCGTAGTGATTTTGCTCAGTTTGTGCTGAATGATGCGAACCAAGAGATCATCATGTAGGGGGAAATAAGGCACGATGCGCATACGGCCCAGGAAAGCTGGTTTAAATTGTTGATATAAACTCGGTTTGAGCTGCTCGATGAGGGTACTTGCATCAGGCCACGCTTCAACAGGGACATTGAGACAGGCCTGCATAATGGCACTTGAACCCGTATTCGAGGTCAATAAGATGATGGTATTTTTAAAGTCGATCATGCGACCTTCACCATCCTCAAGGCTGCCTTTGTCGAGTACTTGATAAAATAACTCTTGTACATCAGCGTGGGCTTTTTCAATTTCATCAAGTAGCACCACGCTATAAGGATTTCGACGCACCGCCTCTGTGAGTACGCCGCCTTGGCCATAACCCACATAACCTGGAGGCGCGCCCTTGAGAGATGAAACAGTATGTGCTTCTTGATATTCAGACATATTGATGGTGATGAGATGTGATTCGCCACCATAAAGTTCATGGGCCAGCGCTAAGGCCGTTTCAGTTTTACCGACACCACTTGGACCAACCAAAAAGAACACCCCCTGCGGTTTGTTTGGATCTTCGAGTTTGGCTTTCGAGGTTTTAATACCTTGAACTAATTGACTGAGTGCATAATCTTGGCCCATAACTCGCTCAGCTAATTTATTTTCAAGCGATAAGATCTGCTTAATCTCATCCCCCACCATTTTTCCAACAGGAATTCCGGTCCAGTCTGAAATAATTTCATTGACGATTTGTGCATTAACGCGTGGATAGACCAAAGGATGGTTGGCTTGGATTGTGCAGAGCTGCGCTTCGATTTTTGCGATTTCAGCCTGACGCTGCTGCGATTTCGCCTCAGATTGATCTGCTGTGGCTGCATCGTCTTGAAGCTGAGATTGTTCGAGCGCCAATTGTTTTAACTGCTGTAGCAATTGCAATTCCGCTTGCCATTGCGTTTCAGTGTCAGTGATCTGTTGCTCAAGTTGCGTCAGTGAGTGTCTGATTTGATCGATACGTAATTGATGAATCGGCGCATGTTGATGTTCTTGTTCAACAATATTTAATTCTAAATTTAAATTATGTTGTTGTGCTTTGAGTTGATCGAGCTTAACAGGCTGCGCATTTTGCGTGAGTGCAACGCGTGCTGCGGCAGTATCTAAAACACTGATGGCTTTGTCTGGAAGTTGACGTCCGCTGATGTAACGGTGCGATGAATGTACGGCTGCGACAATTGCCTCATCATCGATACTTAAATTGAAATGATTCGCCATCACTGGAATCATGGCACGTAACATATCAACTGCGACTTCGGGACTTGGCTCTTCAACTTTAACCACTTGAAAGCGGCGACTCAGCGCAGCATCTTTTTCAAAGTATTGTTTGTATTCAGCCCAAGTGGTTGCGGCAATAGTTCTGAGTTCACCGCGCGCCAAAGCCGGTTTGAGCAAATTAGCCGCATCATTTTGTCCGGCTTGGCCGCCTGCACCGATTAGGGTATGTGCTTCATCTATAAATAGAATAATCGGGTGGCTGCAACTTTGAACCTCTTTGATAACGTGCTTAAGTCGGTTTTCAAACTCACCTTTTACACTGGCACCTGCTTGTAATAAACCCATATCCAAGACATGAATTTGCACATTTTTGAGTGCATCGGGTACTTGATTGTTGACGATTTTGAGAGCGAGTCCTTCAACAACGGCTGTTTTACCTACGCCTGGTTCACCGGTCAAGATCGGATTGTTTTGACGACGGCGCATCAGAATATCCAGCAT
Source organism: Acinetobacter sp. (assembly GCA_030152605.1). Classification (GTDB taxonomy): domain Bacteria; phylum Pseudomonadota; class Gammaproteobacteria; order Pseudomonadales; family Moraxellaceae; genus Acinetobacter. Next base: position 9,095 of record JASLJB010000352.1, read on the forward strand.
TAAGCGAATCTCAAATTCACGACCAATCACCGGATCAATTGCACCATTTTTGGCTTTCTCGGTCAGGTTAATGGTGTATTGATCCAGCGCAGGGGTCTGTGGAGGTGCTGATTCTTGAGTCGTTTGCTGATTTATGGTTTCTGAATGTAGTGATTGTTCAGATGATCCAAGGTCAGGGCTTTGGTTTTCAATACTGTCCTGACAGATATCCAAAAATTTATGTTTCATGGAATCAATAGGAAATAAATCAAACAGGCTCGATGCACGAATCGCCACTTGATATAAGTCTGGCGCAGTCAGTAACGCAACCAATAAGTGACTGCTACGAATGAGCGGATTTTTTTCAGCACTGGCCAGCAACCAGGCTTGTTCAAGTAAACGCACGATTGATTTGGCAAAAATTGGGGTGCGGGTATTGCCTTTAGGCAAGTGAGAAATCGTATCGTTGATATCGGCGAGTAAATCATTTTTAGAAATTTTATATTTATCGAGAAGAATATTTAAATCATTTTTGGGTGGCAAATGCAGTAATTCATGCATGAAGTGTTCAATTTCAATCTCATAATTTTGCTGGCTAATGCAAAAGTTTGCAGATTTTTCTAAGCTGGTCCGCGCGGATGTTGATAGTTTTGTAATCAAAAGTTTCAATTTGTTCATTGGATCTCTCGGTGAATTTTTTTATGTTTGTTGCAAAAAATCTACAAAACTTCAGTTGTTTGAAACATTTATTTTTAAAAATAAATTAAAACAATAGTTTAGATTTTGTTAACATTTGGTTAAAACTTGGCTTACATAAAAAATTTGCTGTGTGTTGCTTAATCTAGCAAAAAAACTTTTTAAAGCAAACTCAAATATATAATTACCTTGTAATGTGATGACGTTGACAATAAAAATGATGATATGTATAAAGTAACGCAAGTTAGATCTGTAAAGTAAGTTTTTAGTTTTTAAATAAGTAAATATAAGATGTGATTTTTACTAAGAGTTTAGTTAGTAAAAGTTCATAGTGGCGTGATAAAAAAAGAGGCGAATTTTGAAGAAAATTAAGATGTGTGCAGTGCTTTTATCAACTGTGTTTTTGAGTCAGTTTGCAGCTGCTAGTGATACCAAGCTGAAGCGTGGCTGCTTAAAGGATCATCCGGTCATGGTGGGGGTTTCAGATCCGAGTTTATTGGGAATTTATACTGAGATTTGTGATAAGAAAAATAAAGACAATGTTAATGCTTTATTGGTTCCAGCCGCACAACGTTTTCAGCAGTTAGGTTTGGATTTTCAAGCGCTGCAAATTATTGCAAATTTAGAAGCTCAAAATGTCGAAAGTCATACGCTAACCGATGTGAAGTTTTTAATCGGCGCAAAGTTCGCTCAAGAATCCTTGCAACACATGCGTAACCAACAGTCTCGATTCCTCAATACCGATTCAACTTATCCTGCTGCAAAAAGTCTAGCCGAAGAAATTCAGAAAACACTTCCTTCCAGTGTGTTACAGGAGTTGGCTCCAAGTCCAACACCTGTTCGTAGTTATCAACCGCCAAGAACTCAAACTAAACCTAGACCACGTCCTGCTGTACGACCAGTTCCGGCAACGCGACCTGCTGCCGCGCCTGTTGTAAAACCAACACCGGCTGCGAAACCGCCAGCAAAACCAGCACAATCACCATTTTCAAATCTTTAAAACATACGTGGCTGAATAAGGGGAAATAATCATGGCTAAAAGAGAAAGTGTTCAAAAAAAGCTTCAGCGGATTCGTCCTCCACGTGTCCAATTAACCTACGATGTTGAAGTGGGTGATGGTAAGGAAGTTAAAGAATTGCCGTTTGTTGTTGGGGTGATGGGGGACTTTTCGGCAGCTTCTGAAGTGGAGAAATCCAAGCTGAAAGATAAAAAGTTTATCAATGTTGACCTCGAAAACATTGATGAAGTCATGAGTTCTTTAGCACCGCGTGCTGCATTTCAAGTGGAAAATACGCTCACTGATGAGGGGGGCAGCATGGGGGTCGATCTCACTTTTAACGCAATGGAAGACTTTCGACCTGAAAGTGTGGTGCAACAAGTTGATCCATTACGTCAGTTGGTCGAAGCACGTGAACGCTTAACTGATCTGCGTAATAAGATTTCTAACAGCGAAAAACTTGAAGACCTGTTAGATGAGGTGCTGAAAAACACCGATCAAGTTCGAAAAATGACGGCTGAAGCAGGAGATAAGCATGAGTAATCTTCAAAGTACTGCTGTTGCACAACCCGAAACTGAAGCGTTTAGCTTGCTGGATTCGATTGTTGAACAGAGTCGCATCGCACGTAATGACGAAGAGCATGATCGAGCTAAAAACTTACTTGGTGAACTTGCAAGAGAAGTGATGGCTGGCACGATTACCGTGTCGGATAATATGACCTTATCGCTTGATAAGCGTATCGCTGAAATTGATGAAATGATTTCGGGTCAGTTAAGTCGAATCATGCACAGCCCCGAGTTCCAGAAAATAGAATCCACTTGGCGTGGTCTTTATTATTTCTGTCAGGAAACACCGTCCAATCCGTTGATCAAAATTACCATGCTCAACACCACCAAAAAAGAACTGATCAAAGACTTTCAGGGTGCAACAGACTTTGATCAAAGTACCTTGTTTAAAAAAGTCTATGAAGAGGAATATGGTTCTTTCGGTGGTGCACCTTATGCTGCACTGATTGGTGACTTTGAGTTTGATCGTACCCCGTCTGACATGTATTTACTTGAGCAAATTTCTCACGTCGCTGCAGCAGCACATGCACCATTTATTTCGGCAGCGAGCTCAAACATGTTGGGGCTGGAGTCCTTTACTGATATCGATCGCCCACGTGACGTCTCTAAGATTTTTGAAACGGCTGAGTATGTACAGTGGCGTTCATTCCGAGAAAGTGATGATGCGCGTTATGTTGCACTGACCATGCCACGGGTATTGGGTCGACTTCCATATCATCCGAAAGAAGGTATGGCCACAGAAGGTTTTAATTTCGTTGAAGAAGTTTCTGGTGGCAACCATGACGAATATCTGTGGATGAATGCGGCGTATGCCTTTAGTACTCGACTGACCAATGCCTTTGACATGTATGGCTGGTGTGCAGCGATTCGTGGAGTTGAAGGTGGTGGGATGGTTGAGGGCTTGCCGGTACATACCTTTAAAACCAGCGATGGCGAAGTGTCTTTCAAGTGCCCAACAGAAATTGCGATTACCGACCGTCGTGAAAAAGAATTGAGCGACTTGGGTTTTATTCCATTGGTTCACTGTAAAAACACTGATTATGCTGCGTTTTTTGGCGCACAATCGACGCAAAAACCGAAAAAATATACCACTGATTCTGCCAATGCCAACTCGGCATTGTCGAGTCAAATCCAGTACATCATGGCGGTATCACGTATTGCGCATTACTTAAAAGCCATGATGCGCGACAAGATTGGTAGCTTTGCATCAGCAGGTAATGTTGAAGCATTTTTAAATGAGTGGTTATCACAATATATCTTACTTGATGATGGGGCCTCTCAAGAAGCAAAAGCACAATATCCGCTTCGTGAGGCATCAGTAAAGGTTGTAGAAGATCCTGCATCGCCAGGTCACTACAAGTCTGTGGTCTTTTTAAGACCACATTTCCAGTTGGATGAGTTGTCAGTTTCATTGCGACTTGTCACTGAGTTACCTCAGTCCTCGAACTAAAAAGGCAGCTAATAATTAATAACTTTAAAAAACTTAGGAAAATACGATGAAAGACATCTATGTACGATTCACTGGGAAATACAAGGTTGACGGCGAGTCTCGCGATTCTGAGCACAAAGACTGGTTAGAGGTTAACTCTTGGGCGCATAACATTCGTCAGCCTAAGTCTGCAACTTCTTCAAGTGTTGGTGGTCATACCGCGGAGCGTGTTGAACACTCTGACATGATTTTTGTGAAAGATTTGGATGCAACCAGTCCAAAACTATGGGAAGCATGTTCAGCAGGTTATACCTTTGACGAAGTTCAAATCGACTTCTATCGTGCAAATGGCGATAAGCGTATCAAGTATTTGCAAGTCAAGTTAAAACACGTGTTGGTTTCAAGTGTTACGCCGACTGTAAACGAAGAAGGTGTTCCAACTGAAACTTTTGGTCTTAAATATGCCGCTGTTGAGTGGACCTATAATCAACAAGACATCAATGGTTCAGCCAAAGGTGCAGTCACCAAAAAATGGTCACTTTCAAATAACACGGCCTCTTACTCTGCATAATTCCAGCTTATAAGAACTCAGATAGTGGGGAACTGATGTTTCCCTCTATTTCTATGTTGATTGAAAAAAACATGTTGACCTGCACATTTAAAAACGGACAAGAAGCCAGAGGAATATGGGACTCGATCATTTATACCCTTACGGATTTAGATCAACCTTATTTGATCGATTAATACCACCAGATGACAATATTAAAGGTTTGTCTATTCAAAGCTTGCGAGAGTCTGTTGCCAACGATCTCGAAGATTTACTCAATAGTCGTATGGCAAAACTCGACCATGTCATTGCAGATTTTCCATGGGTGAAAAAATCGATTATTCAGTTTGGCATTATCGACTTTGTGGGCTTATCCACGGCGAATCCGCTCGATCGCGATAAGATTTGTCAGTCAATTGAACAGTCGATTGCGGCACATGAACCGCGACTGCGTCAAATCAAAGTCGAGATGTTGATGGATGGCGATAATATGGGGGCTTTGTGTTTAAGTATTCAAGCCTACCTGAATATTCATCCCCTGTATGAACCGATTGTATTCGATGCCTTATTAAAGCCCACCACACAACAATATGTAATTTCTGCACGATCTTAAAAGTAGGTATGCTGTGATAGAAGAATTATTACCTTATTATGAAAAGCAACTACAAGAGTTTGGTCAACAATCACGAGAGTTTGCCCAGAAGTATCCCAAAATCGCCCAACGGCTTTCTCTCAATCAAGAACAGATCGATGACCCACATATTGAACGTTTGATTCAGGCATTTTCTCTGATTGCTGCACGCATCGATAAAAAACTTGCTGACAGTCACGACATGTTTAGCAATGCGTTATTCGAGGTGATGTTTCCACAGTATCTCAAGCATTTTCCATCCTGTACCGTGGTCAGTTTTGAGGATATTCAAAAACAAAAACAGCTGACTGAAGCACACTGTATTCCTCAACAAACCACACTGAAATCTCGCAGCTTTAAAGGCGTGCAATGTGAGTTTAATACCTGTCATGATGTGCGTCTATTACCCTTAGCGCTCAGCAGTTTAAACTTTAATACCAATCCAAGTGCACATATGCACCTAAACCGCAATGCAACATTAAGCATTGGTTTCGATATATTTAATCAGGCGCATCAATCTCTGGCAGAAGAGAAACTCCCGATCTATCTCGATGCGATTTCTAACTTTCCTTTACAGGTTCTGGATAGTATCTTTAAAGCAGATACTCGATTTAGTATTCAGGCAGGCAAACAATCTTTTGATATCGCCAACCCATTTGATATCTTGGGTTTTGAAGAAACAGAAAGCTTATTGCCCATCGATCAGCATACGCATCATGCCTATCGCTTACTCTTAGAATATTTTTGTTTCCCTGATCGATTTAGTTATCTGAGTCTGAACTTGGATTTCTTGAAAAAAATAAGTCTTGAACACACCGACTTTACATTACAGATCCATTTAAAGCTCAACTTAAATGATCAAGCCGTGATTCGAAATTACGCTGAACTGGATATCGCAAACTTTAAATTATTTACCACACCGATCGTTAATTTATTTAAAAAGAATGCTGAACCGCAGAAGATCAATCATAAACAGCTCGAATATCCTTTAATAACAGATGCACATCATCCTGAGTTTTATCAAGTTTATTCAATCCTGAGCATGGATATGGTCAGAGAGAAAAATGATCAAGATCAGGTTGTTTTTCCAGTGCATCCATTTTTTGCAATGAGTCACTACTATGGTGACAAGGTGCAATTTTTTTATTCCTTAAATAGCAAGCAATTTAATCATAAATATGTGGAAATGGGTTACTCCATCATCTCCAAAGACTTAAAACCCTATAGCACCGTATCTGATTTTATCAGTACCCAGTTGCTCTGCTCAAACTGTGAATTACCGCATGAGGCATTGAAACAGTCGAATAATATTTTAAACCTGAACGACAGCAGTATGGCGCGTCGTGCATTGATTTTAAAACGTCCTACAGAAATATTTAATTTTGAGCACAACAAAAAGGAACAATGGCGGATTATCTCGCATTTATCTTTAAATACCCTGGCCTTAATGAAAGGGGATTCACTCAGCCATGTGAAAGAATTATTAGAGCTGTATAACCTGCCCAAGTCCAAAGAAAACCATCTGATTATTGACTCGATCAAAAGTATTCAGTTTGGATCAACCCACAAGATGATGGATGCCAAACCTTTTCCAATGTTTGTACGTGGTGTCAGTGTGCGTTTATCGATAGATCCACAGGTATTTCGCGGGCATAGCTTATTTATCTTTAGCCAATTGCTCAGTCATATATTCAATCTAAAAGTTCAAATGAATAGTTTTGTGGATGTGACTATTTTAGATTCAGCCAATCAACAGGAGTTATACCGATGCGTTCAGAACATTGGTGGCAAGAAGCTTCTGTAACAGCAGAATTGTTTAAAACACCGACTGCATTTGAGTTTATTCAAGCGACGCGCTTACTCCGTCATGTGCCATATCAGCAACCGCTTAAATATTGGGGCGATGATTTTAGCTTCGACAGCTCATTAAATCTTAATTTTCCAGAATCTGAGATTGAGAGTTTAACGCTGACGGACGAACGTATTGAGTTAAGTAATTTGTTGGTTGGCCTGACGGGGATACAAGGTGCTTTGCCTTATACCTACACCACCAAAGTCAAACAAGCACCTAGAAAACAGCGACAGGAAGTACAAAAATTTCTAGGCTTATTTAATCATAAGTTAACGGCACAATACGTTGATGCGAGCTTGATGCATAACCTGCCTGTGCGTTATGAAATAGAAGATGACAACCATTATCTGAATATATTGCATGCCTTAAATGGATATATTCGCGACCAGCACGCTCAACCGCATTTGGATGATTATTTTGCTGAGTACTCAGGCTTGATGCAGGGGCAGAATAACAGTGCACATGCGCTAAAAACTATTTTGAGCAGTGTTTTTCATCTACCGATCCAAATTAACGAGTTTATCGTTGAGAAATTCAGATTGAACGATGATCAGAAAACCAAGTTAGGTGGGATGCAACCCAGTTTACTGGGGGTAAATACCTTCTGTGGGGAAACTGTTCGCCAAGCTGACGGTAAGATCGAAATTGAAATTGGGCCACTCGACTATTCGCAGTATCTCGAGTTTTTACCGCATCAGAAGCAAAGTCAAAAACTAAAAACATTATTGCAAACTTGGTGTAGCCCAACACTGATGGTTGATCTGAGATTGGTGCTCGCCAAGCAACAGGTCAAGCCAATTTGCCTCAGTTCACAAAGCATGGCTGGCTTAGCGCAAGGTGCCTTCTTGATGCCGAAAAATCAACATGACAATAAAGAAACGCGATATGCGTTAATGCGAGGGGTGTGATGCTGAGGGTGATCGTCGGCGTTTACTTAGGTGTATTGTTTTTAATTTCACTGGTGTTGATCGGCTATTGGCGCGATGCGCAATATGCGCCTAGCGGTATTGATCTACTGGTGTACTTTTTATTGATGCCACTTGGAGTCAGTTTGCTGCTCTTGAGTCCATATGTATGGCTGAAATGGCGAAAAAAACGTAATGAAGATCTCGCGCGTAAACAACAAGAACAACAAGCGCTAGATGAAGCTCCGAGTACGGAGCACAGCCAAGAACTCGAAGCTGAATGGCACCAACTCAAGCTCTATAGCGCATCGCTCAACAGCGCGCTCGGTGAAAACCAAGATTTATTACAAGCGGTTGCTGATTTAACTGGTCCAGAACTTGATTCAGCGTTGCTCGATGCACAAGGCAATCCAATCCTGTCTTATCGTATGCAAGAGATTGATCAACAGCTTGAGCATGAGGGCTCGGATCTAGAAGTCACCCAGAGTTCGTTGCAAACCCGGCTTGAGTTGTTGTTACAGATGCAACTTGAACAGCAAATGCAAGCCCTTAGCCAAGTCGCGGCGCATCTCAAGAATTCGGCATTATTCTACGACAGCCAATTGGCTTATGCCTATCGCATGCATCCGGCATGGATAGATCCTGAGTCTACGCGGCATACAGCTTTAAATGCCGAAACGGAGGCTGAACATGAGCAAGTTGCACAACAAGTGCCACGTTTAGATCGTTTAAACATTCATATATTACTCGCGCAGCAGCAATTACATCGCTTTGATGAACTGCATTTACAGGATCAAATCGATGATTTCTGTCAGTCGCTCGGCATATTAAGCCAGCAGATTGAGTGTCGCTTTCACTATCTCTCCGATCAAGAGGGCTATGCGACTTGGATGCAGTTGTTGTGTGAGATCGAACAACAAAGCCATCAAATTTCATTAATGTTGCTGGCTGATTCAGAAATTCATCAAGATCTGTTGGATGAAAAAAATTGGATTTATTCTGCTTATGTTCCAGCAGAATTTTCGAGCAGTTGTTTAATCGCTGCGAGCCCCGTCGAGGTTGAGCAACTTGAAGCGATTAAGCAGATTAACTTTGTCTTTAATCAAAAAAGCTTAAGCAACAGTTTGGAGCGACTTGAAC
>JASLJB010000017.1 GCA_030152605.1 Acinetobacter sp.
TGTACTTAGTCGATCAAGAGTTGTAACTGCTCAACGCGTCCTAAGCGACCGATCCAGAACGGACGATTGGCCGCGCCGTGTCCAAAACTACGGCATTCATACAGCGGCACTTGTAACGGATCAAGATGCTCGGCAAAGATCTCATGCAAGTCATGCGGCACATTTTTTTGTGGGCATTGATAAAAATCCCCCATCACCACAGCGCGTAATTGACTGGTATCGATACTTTGCAGCAGTTGGGTCAGCGAGCGTTCCAAGCTATAAAAGGCCTCACCGATATCTTCGAGCATTAATATGCTGGGCTGTTCTAGCTTGAGTGCTTCTGGTGTGCCTTGTAGGCTACACAGCACGGTGAGATTGCCACCCAATATGGTCGCCGTCGTGATGGATTCGATCTGGCGTGCTGCTGCATTCATCGCCGTCAGTGGATAGGGGGAGTTGCTGGCATCCGTGGCGCTCAGCAGTCGCACCACTTCTAGCGCATCTGAGGACAATGGCCCAAGGCTCAAGTTCTTGCTGGCGATCTCTTGAAATACCGGTGCATGCAGCGCCTGACCGCCATGTTGGGCCACATAGTTGAGTAATACGGTGCTGTCAGAGTAGCCAATAATCGGTTTGTTCAGCATCCAAGAACCCAAATGTGGCAGTAGTTGCGAGGCACCCGTACCACCACGACCACACCAGATCGCATCAATTTCTGGGTCTAAGCAGGCCTGTTTTAAATCTGAGATACGTTGCTCAACCGAACCGGCCAAGTAGCGATATTGCGCGGCAACATGTTCGGAGAGCGTGACCTGATGGCCAAGTTGTAGTAGATAGTTTTGTGCCAATTCGATCTGATCCATATCAACACAGCTACTGGGTGAAACGATGTGAAAATGCATAAAAAGTCCGAATTAAGGGAGAAGTTTCTTTTTTGATAAGGTAATCATCATAATACCGATAATATTCAAGCAACAGCCCAGCCATTGTAACGCATTGAGTTGTTCACCCAAAAAGGCCACCGCCAACAAGATGGTGAGGATTGGGCCGATCGAGGCGATCATGGCGGATTGCGATGCGCCCAAACGTTGTATGCCTTGCATCAACAGAATGGTGGGCAATACCGTGACCAAGATCCCAAGCCCGACCCCATAGCCAATCACCCCAAGCGGCAGTTGTAGCAACAGCCCCAGTGGCTGCGGTGTCACCACGGCATAGTGCAGCAGCGTCCCGAGACAGGCGATGCTCAAGGCCAGACCGGTAAAGTTCCATGAACCAAAACCTTGGATCAAGCGCGGCGTGAGCAGCAAATAACTGGCAAAGGCGATGGCGCTGGCAAAGACCAAACTGGCACCGAGCCAAAAATGATCCTGCTGTGGCGCAAGGCTTTGCTCTTGCAGCATCACCAACACCGTACCGCCATAACTCAGCACAATCGCGAATAGGGTTTTTAGACTCAGTCGCTGACGGTAAATCACACTAGAGGCCAACACGGTCAAGGTCGGATAGAGAAATAAGATGATCCGTTCCAGTGAGGCACTGATAAACATCAGCCCGACAAAGTCCAGCCAACTGGCCAGATAGTAGCCCAGCAATCCCGCTACCCATAACAAGGCCCAGTCCTTGCGGCTGATCCCACGATTGTTATGCCGAAATAGCCAACAGATCAGCAAAAAGAAGGGCAATGCACTGAGCATGCGCAGTGCCATCAGCGTGGTGGCGTCCACCAGCGGGGAGAGGGCATAGGCTTGTTTGATAAAGATGGCTTTGCTGCTAAACAAAAATGCGGCAGCGATCGCACACAGCGAGCCGATTTGTTTTTGAGAGAGAGTGAGTTGCATGTTGAGCTTCAATGATCTGTTTCTGCGCCAGATGCAGCCTAGCATATCTAAGCTGATTTGGGTTTTGCTTTAAAATGGTGCATTTTAAGTTTTAAGATCAATAATTTAAATTCACCATCATGCGTCAAAATGGCAAACGTGCTTTTTATGCAAATATTATTTCAAAGCCAGTGATCTGGACATGCCGGTTTAAGTCACTGATCGTATTGAATTCAGTCAGGCGAGACGCAGCAGTGCACCGGCTTGATCCGTGGTTAAATTTGATCGGCTAAAGGCAAGAATAAAAATATAAATAAAGCTGCCGATGATTTGGGCAGAAAAGTCAATTAGAGTAATTTCAGTTGGGCAAATCCTGTATTAATCAGAGATCAGCATCTTTGAACAACAGCACTGCCTTCGCGATTTTTTGTCAAATCGGCCAGTGCTGCAGTAGATTCGCATCGCATGCGCTATACCTAAGCCGCTGCAAAACAACCGATGCAATCGTATAGGTCATCCTGTCAGCAGGGCTTGCTTAATCTCTAGTCAATTTGTGCCAAAAACACAAAAAACACAGCTGAAACAGGGGTTTTAATGAACGAATGGGTCAAAATGTGGGTATTTATTAAATAAATAGTGGGTAGTATTTTAAAATAGTTCAATTAGAATCCAAAAATTCAGAACAAAGTATAACCGGGGGAAGCGTTGCATTTTGCAATGCTGACTTGAAGAAATATTAGCTTGAGGAACGCTCATGCAGATCGGAATCCCAACTGAAACGGTCGTCGGTGAAAATCGTGTCGCAGCGACGCCAGAGACAGTCAAAAAGTTGATCAGTGCTGGTCATCGTGTGGTCATTGAACGTGGTGCGGGTGTTAAAGCCGCCTACATTGACAGCGCGTATGAACAGGTCGGTGCAACCATCACGGAAGATGCTTATACGAGCAGCGATATTATTTTGAAAGTTCGTTCACCGCAGGGTGACGAAATTCAAAAACTTCCCGCCAATAGCACCGTGGTTGCTATGTTTGATCCCTACCGCAATACAGAACTTGAGCAGTTTGCTGCACAGCAAGTCTCTGCATTTGCCTTGGAATTACTGCCGCGGACCTTATCTCGCGCACAGAACATGGACGTGTTGTCTTCCCAAGCCAACCTCGCAGGCTATAAGTCTGTGCTATTGGCTGCGGCAGAGTACCAACGCATGTTCCCGATGCTGATGACTGCGGCCGGTACGGTAAAGCCGGCACGGGTGGTGATCATGGGCGTAGGTGTTGCAGGTCTACAGGCCATCGCGACGGCCAAACGCTTAGGTGCGATCGTTGAAGCGACGGATTTGCGTCCAACCGCACGCGATCAAGTCGAATCTCTCGGTGGAAAATGGTTAGACGTGCCGATGTCTGACGAAGAAAAACAAAAAGCGGCGGATGCGGCCAAAAATGGCTATGGCTGGATGCCGGGTGAGCAATACATCCAAGATCAAGCCGTGATCGTCGACAAAGCCGTGGCCAATGCCGACATCGTGATTACCACGGCGTTGTTGCCGGGTCGTGATGCACCGCGCTTAATCAAAGCCGCCACCATCGCCAAAATGAAACCGGGTTCGATCGTATTGGATATGGCGGTGGAAACCGGCGGTAATGTCGAAGGGTCACGCTGTGGCGAAAACGTCATGACTGACAATGGCGTTAAGATCTTGGGTATTCCCAATATCCCGGCGACCTTATCGACCGAAGCTTCTGCGTTGTATGCACGTAACGTATTTAATTTTGTCGAAACGCTATTTGATCAAGCGCAGGCTTTTGCCATCAATCAAGACGATGAAATCCACAAAGCGCTATTGGTTACGCATGCCGGCCAAGTGCTGTTGAAGCGTGGTTAAGGAGACTATTCATGGTTGAAACAATAACAATTTTCGTATTGGCAATTTTTGTCGGCTATTACGTGGTCTGGGGCGTGACGCCTGCCTTACATACGCCATTGATGGCGGTCACCAACGCATTGTCTTCGATCATTATCGTCGGTGCGATGTTGCAAACTGTCGGCATGCCGGTAGTGGGCATCGAGGCCAATGTTGCTTTTCAAAGTGTAAATATCATCAGTGTGCTTGGGGCCATTGCAGTGTTCTTGGCAAGTATCAATATTTTTGGTGGTTTCGCAGTGACAGCGCGCATGCTGGAAATGTTTAAGCCGAAGCAGAAAAAATAAAAGGGCATTGACATGGAATTTATTCAAGAAAATGCAAATTGGTTGTACCTGATCGGGGCGATCTTATTTATCTTAACCCTGCGCGGTTTGTCGGGTCCAAAAACAGCGATTCAAGGCAACCGCTATGGCATGATCGCGATGGCGATCGCCGTGGTCACCACCTTCTTTGTCGCGGATCATCCGGTGTTTTGGATGATTGGTGGCGCGATGGTACTGGGTGCTGTGGTCGGGATTGCCCGTGCACGCACAGTGCCGATGACGCAGATGCCTGAAACTGTGGCACTGATGCACTCCTTGGTCGGTTTGGCTGCGGTACTGATTGCGATTGCCGCGATCTTGCACAACAACCAACTGATTGCATTGTTTGCAGAACATGAAACAGCGCTGACAGCAGCCGGTGTTGAACATAGCCACATGAACAAAGTTCATTTATTTGAATTGTTTGTCGGTTGTTTTGTCGGTGCGATTACCTTTACCGCATCGGTATTTGCTTATGGCAAGTTGGCCGCAAAGAAATGGGCCAAAACCATTTCAGGCGCTTGGGTTAAACCGTTACAGGCGGTGATCTTTATTGCGATGTTGGCATGTGGGATCTACTTCTTCACGACGGCCAATATGCACGCCTTCTGGGCCATGACAGCGTTGGCACTGGTCTTCGGTTGGGTGTGGATTGCACCGGTCGGTGGCGGCGATATGCCGGTGGTGGTGTCATTACTCAACTCATTCTCGGGTTGGGCTGCAGCCGGAATTGGTTTTACTTTAGAAAACAACATGCTGATCGTTGCTGGTTCTTTGGTGGGCTCTTCAGGTGCGATCCTGTCTTACATTATGTGTAAGGCCATGAACCGTTCTATCATCAACGTCTTGTTTGGTGGTGCGATGGGCGGTACAGCGGTTGCAGCTGCCAACAACGGCGAGCAAGTGCAACGTAACCATCGTTCAGGTTCTGCGGATGATGCGGGCTTCTTGATGTCGAATGCAGATAGCGTGGTGATTGTACCGGGTTATGGTATGGCGCAAGGTCGTGCACAAAACGCAGTCAAAGAATTGGCCAATTTACTCAAAGAGCAGGGCGTAACGGTTCGTTTCGCGATCCATCCGGTCGCAGGACGTATGCCGGGCCATATGAACGTGTTGTTGGCTGAAGCAGATGTCGATTATGAAGATATCTTGGAAATGGACGAGATTAACTCTGACTTTCCAGCGACGGATGTGGTGTTGGTGATTGGGGCCAATGACGTGGTCAACCCTGCTGCCAAAGACGATCCAAGCTCACCGATCTATGGTATGCCGATCCTAGAAGCGCATAAAGCACGCACGATTATGGTGATTAAGCGTTCTATGGCGACGGGTTATGCCGGTCTAGACAATGACTTGTTCTATAACGACAAGACCATGATGGTGTTTGGAGATGCCAAGAAAGTGGTTGAGGATATGACCAAAGCCATTAATGGTGCGGGTCACTAAACGCCACAACCAAATTCGCTGCAACTCAACTCAAGGAAATAGTGCATAGTTGCAGTTCCATGTTTGCTTTAAAACCACCTTCGGGTGGTTTTTTATTGTCTTTTGATCGCGAAGGATGAGGTTTTAGTTTGATTTTATGTTGCAAGTTATTGTTTTATATTTAATTTTATTGGATGTGTCGGTTGGGGTCGGCAGTGGGGAAATGCGTGCTGATTAAAATACAGGCATAAGTATGCTAAATCTGTTGAAAAACACACAGTACTTCCTTAGATTTGTTCAGTTGTGCTAAGATTTGCAAGTTTTTCGTAAATGTAATTAAACAAAGTGTGCTGTTTTTATGTGTAATGTGTAAAGACACTGACCTGAAAATTCCAATACTGAAGGGACCGCTTGCTCATGAAAGTATTCCAATACTTTGCAGTGGTAATGCTTGCAACGACGATGTGCTCAAGCGCAGGCGCTGCCAACTGGTCTGTGGATGATATCCAAGCCGTCAATATCGCACCCGATTATATGCTGTTGCTCTTGGGCGGGTTGTTTGTGATATTGATGCAAGTTGGATTTGCCATCATTGAGGGGGGCTATGATCCCCAAGCAAAAACCTTCTCCATGTGCTGCATTAACTTCTTGGCTGCTTTGGTGGGCAACATCCTGTATGTGTTGATCAGTTATGCCCTGATGATGTTGGGCTGGGGCGATCAGGTGCATATTGGGGTGCCATTACAAAGTTGGCATTGGAACCTATTGTTTTTCTATGTCTTGATGGCCACCACGATTACCATGGTGGTGAGTCGAATCATTCCAAAAAGCGTTAGCCTGACGCAGTATTGGTGGATCGCACTGTTTATTTCATTTTTAATATTTTCCATCATGAGCCGCTGGGTGTGGGGTGGATTTATTATGTCGCAAGGCTTTTTAAGACGGCTGGGCTTCTTTGATTTTGCTGGTGCCAGTGTGGTGCACTCGGCTGCGGCATGGATCGTCTTGGCAGGCTACTGCGCGATGGGCAAAGAACAACAAGAACAATTACGCCGTAAAGACATTTTGTTTAGTGATTATAAATTGTTGGCCATGGCCTTGGCTGGATTTATCTTGTGGTTGGCATGGTCTGGACTTAACGTCAGCTATATCATCGCGATGCGAGTCGATATCCAAGATGTGGTGCTCAATACCATCTCGACCCTGATCGCTGCGGTGATCACCGTGATTTTGATTTCAGCATTGCGTAAACACAGCCCAGGTCTGGAGTTGATGATTAAATCGGCCTTGGGTGGATTGGTGGCGATTACCGCCAGTGGTGGCTTGGTCACGGTGACCGGTGCGCTGTGGATCGGCATGGTGGCAGGTGTGCTGATGTATGTGCTACCGGCCGTGTTGCAGCGCTGGATCGGGGCGAAAAATATCATCGATGTATTGGTGATTCACGGGATCTGCGGGGTATGGGGAACCATGGCTTTGGCGATCTATCATCATTCAGTCTTGGACTTGCATGTGCCTAACATTAGTATTTATACGCAAGGATTGGGTGTCGTCGTGACTTTTGTCTGGAGCTTTGGCTTGGCATTTATCTTATTTAAATTGATCGCCCATTATTCATTAAGACAGAAGGTCTTAGCGCAAAAAACCTTAGCGCAGCAATCAGACAATAAACTGATCTTCTGAGTCGCTTGGCTTTAAAAAGTACATCCGCAGCAAAAGTGCATCACTCGCTTTAATAATCACAGCATAACCGTTTTAGCAATTACAGCATATCAGCAGATCCTAGGCATAAAAAAAGCGACTCCAACAGTCGCTTTTGCTCTCTTCGCTTAGGCCACCGATTCGGGGCTGACGCGCCATAGACTTTCTAAGTCATAGAATTTACGCGCTGTCGGTAACATAACGTGGACGACGACATAGCCTAGATCGATAAGGATCCATTCTGCATCACGTTCACCTTCGATGCCGATCGGGCGGAAACCTGCTTTACGTGCTTCATCAGCAACGTTATTGGCGAGTGCTTTAACATGACGGGTGGATGTTCCGCTCGCAATCACGATTGCGTCTGAAACATTACTGATGCGACTTACATCCATTTCAAGGATGTCTTTCGCTTTCACATCTTGAAGGGCTTCGTGCACCACTTTTAAACAAGCATGAACGTCTTGCTTTTCATTCAGCGTGGCGCGTTCTTGAGAAAGAGAAGCG
>JASLJB010000046.1 GCA_030152605.1 Acinetobacter sp.
ACCACGATCGAGTGGTATGACTTCTTTATTTATGGTGCTGCTGCAGCGCTGATATTCAATAAATTATTTTTTCCAAATTTAGATCCCATGACCGGGGTCTTGGCTGCCTTCGCCACTTATGCAGTTGGATTCCTCGGACGACCTTTGGGGGGCGTGGTGTTTGGTCATTTCGGTGACAAAGTCGGCCGTAAATCGATGCTGTTACTGACGCTGATGCTGATGGGTATACCCACTATATTAATTGGACTATTGCCGACCTATGACAGTATTGGTTATTGGGCTACCTTCTGCCTGGTGATCTTGAGATTTGTGCAAGGTATGGCCATGGGCGGAGAATGGGGTGGTGCCGTGCTCATGGCCATCGAACATGCACCTGAGGGCAATAAAGGCTTTTGGGGCAGTTTGCCACAGGCCAGTGTCGGGGCCGGCATGATGTTGGCCTCACTGGCTTTGGGTGCGGTCTCATTATTACCTGAAGAGACACTGTTTAGTTGGGCGTGGCGCTTGCCATTTCTGGCCAGTATCGTATTGCTCGGCGTGGGGTGGTATATCCGGGTCAAAGTACCGGAGTCGCCTGATTTTGAGCAGATCAAACAGCAACAGAAAGAAGTCAAAGTCCCTGCGATTCAGGTATTTAAAAATCATCCGCGTGAACTTATCAGCATCATCATTGCTCGTGCTGCGGAAAATGCTTGGTTCTATATCGCATCGACCTTTGCCTTGGCCTATACCACGGCGCAGTTGGGCATTCCCCGGCAGCAGGTACTGTTTGCGATTATTTGTGCAGCGGCTTTGGCGGTGGTCGTGACGCCGATCTGTGGTTATATTTCTGATCGCGTCGGGCAACGTAATTTATTTATGTTTGGGCTGCTGCTGTTGGCGCTGTATTGTTATCCCTTCTTTAACATGCTGAATAGCCAAGATCCGGTGTTGATCTGGACCGCATTGGTGGTGGGCATCGGGGTGATTTTCCCGATCATGTATGCACCCGAATCGATGTTGTTTGCGCGGCAATTCCCTGCAGAGATTCGCTATAGCGGGATCTCGATCTCAGTACAGTTGGCGGGAGTGATTGGCGGTGGTTTTGCGCCGATGATTGCAACCAAACTATTGGTCATCGGCGGGGGGCGCCCAGATCTGATTTCGATCTATGTCATTGGCATGGCAGTGCTTGCGATCATCTGTACCTTCTTCATGAAGAGTGATCGACAGCATCGACTGGATCAACAACAGTTAGCATCTAAACCTGCTGCGATGCCGGTCACACATAGTGAAAAAAGCGTTGAGAGTTAAAGCGCAAAAGAGAGCGTCAGTGAAGACCCAATACAGGGACTTCGCTGACGACTTTGACGATACAGGCTGCTGCCATGGCATGCACTTGCTCATCGCTCAGTTCGAGGTCTTCCCAGTGTTGCATTTGCTGGATCAGCCAAACAAAGTCGTCAGCCTTGGGCATGCTGTCGCTCACCATGTTGCGGATGATCTGCTCAAGATGATGAAAATGCTGCACATGCATCTGCGCAGAACAGTCGAAGCGCACGATGTGATAGCGCTTAAGTAAGTCCCAGACCTCACTCAAATCTGCGAGCTCACTCAGTTCCTGTTGTGCTTGTTGGATCGCGCTGCTGATCGCGGCCAAAGTGCGTGGATGTTGCGCTGCCCAATCTTGAGTCACTGCCAAGACCTTATCCGCGATATTGGGCATGATGTCACGACTCGCGACGATCACCTGACTATGGCCTTGAATCTGTGCCTGAATATTCCACGGCTCACCGACACAAAAGCCATCAAACACTTGTTTGGCGATCCCATCGACCATCAAAGCGGGTGGGGAGGTTAACAGTTTTAGGGCTTTGGCCTGTTGCGGATCAGCCAGTGCCAACCAATGTCTTAATGCATAATGATGGATCGAGTGCTGAAACACATGTGCGAATTGGAATGGCTGTCCTTGTTGCATGGCATTTAGGATTTTAGTGGCGGACTGGCTGGGGCAGTCATTGGGCTGAATGTTTAAGGCATAACAATGCGCTTGGCTGAGGCTGATAAAGGCTTGATTGTTACTCAATAGCAAGGGCGTTTGCAGTGCAATGCCCAACTGATCACGACCGCTGGCGGCGGCAGGCAGCATGGCAGACAGACAGTGCGCCGCATCTAAAAAACCATAGGCCAGTCGATCTCTTAAACTGGCCCAAGACGGTTCTTTGACCAGAGTGATATTAAGACCCTGTGCCTTAAAATAGCCCCGATGCTCGGCCCAAAGCAGTGCAATACTGTCCAAGAGTGGGATATATCCGATTTGAATATGGCTTTTCTCAAGTGCTTGCATCGCTCAGTCCTTCGATGTGGGGTGGAGAAGTTGCTGCGCATCCAAGAAACGCCGTGCCATATCGCCCAAAGTGATGCGATGGCTCATGGCATTTTTCCGGAGTGAGGCATAGGCCTCTTGTTCGGTGAAATGATGCAGTTGCATGAGTAAGACTTTGGCTTTTTCAATATCTTTGCGATCCGCTAATTTATTTTTGGTCTCTAACAAATCCTGCAGCAGGGCTTGATGTTTTTTATATTGCTGAATCGAAATCGCTAAAATACTGTCCAGTTTGCTCGGATCAATCCCATCGACGATATAGGCGGTGACACCGGCATCAATGGCGCTCTTGATGGTGTCTTTGTGGCTATTTTTGGTGAATAACACCGTCGGTAAATCAAACTGATGCACACAACTTTCGATGATGTCGCGCTGTGGGTGCTGCATATCCAACAAAATAATATCTGCCTGTAATTGTTGCAGCGGTGCTAAGTCCAAATCCGCAATCACCAAGCACGCCACCACGCTATAGCCATGTTGTTGCAATTGGCATTTGATGATCTCGGCACGGTCGATGTCATCATCGATTAAGGCTATTTTTAATTTTGTCATTCGGCAAATCGATATATTTGAGCGTTATTATGCGACCGAGTATAGCAAATCGAATGCCATCCTCACGTCGCATCTGCCGCAGTTTAGAAATTGCTTGGCACAGTTCCTGCTACATCACTGCTGAGTCAATGTCGACTTAATCAACACCGATGCACACGGCCAACGACGTCCGTTCTGATCGCACTGTAATGCACTTTGTGTTTGCATTTTTGCAATACGCACTGAGCGCATTGTGGTACCGCTACGTTCAGTTCAGGAGGAAGATGGCCATGTCATCGCATTTAGAACGTCAAAATAAAACCATACAGCCGAATGATCGGCAATCCGAGTCAACAGCCACAGCCAAAGCCACCCGCATTCAGTTATTAAATTTTAGTACTGCGGCCATGCGTGCCTTTCATATGAGTTGGTTGGCATTCTTTGTCTGCTTCTTTGCTTGGTTTGCCTGCGCGCCGCTGATGCCGGTGATCGCAGGCGAGTTCAATCTCAGCAAAGATCAAATCGCCAATATCAATATCGCTGCGGTGGCGATCACCATTTTGGTGCGCTTAATCGTCGGTCCCTTATGTGACAAATACGGCCCACGTAAAACCTATAGCGCACTGTTATTGCTCGGCAGTATCCCAGTCTTTGGCATAGCAGCTGCTAACAGCTATGAATCATTTCTATTTTTTAGATTACTGATTGGCGCGATCGGTGCCAGTTTCGTGATCACTCAATATCACACCAGCATCATGTTTGCCCCGAATGTGGTCGGCACCGCCAATGCCGCATCTGCCGGTTGGGGCAATGCCGGCGGCGGCGCAACCCAAGCCCTGATGCCTTTGTTGTTGGCGGCACTGCTGATGTTTGGGGTGGAACAGGCACTCGGTTGGCGCATTGCCCTGATCGTACCGGGACTGATGATGCTATTGGTCGGTTACCTGTATTGGAAATATACCCAAGACTGCCCACAAGGTAACTTTGCCGAATTGCGTGCCCAAGGCATTGCTGTCGGCAGTGATAAAAAAGGCGGCATGGCGATCCTGATACATGCCGCGCGTAACTATCGGGTCTGGATCTTATTTGCTGCCTATGCGGCCTGCTTTGGGATTGAAATCTTTATTCATAACATCGTCGCCATGTACTACGTGCAAGCGTTTGGCTTTGGTCTGAAACAGGCCGGTCTGGCGGCAGGGATCTTTGGCCTGTTGGCACTGTTTGCGCGTGCGCTGGGCGGCATCATTTCAGACAAGGTCGCACTGCGCAAAGGTCTGGATGGGCGGACCAAAGTCTTGTTTGCCATGATCCTGTTTGAAGGCGTGTTTCTGATGCTGTTTTCCAGTATGCAGACTCCGTTGTTGGCGCTGTTATCCATGAGCATTTTTGCCCTATTTACCCATATGGCCTGTGGCGCCACCTATGCCTTGGTGCCGTTTATTGACCGTGAAGCGCTCGGCGGTGTGGCCGGGATTATCGGTGCGGGCGGTAATGTGGGTGCAGTCGCGGCAGGATTTTTACTCAAAGGTCTGTTGGATATTCAAAGCAGCTTGATGGTGCTGGGTGGCTTGGTGGTGGTCGCAGCGCTATTGGTGTTGATGATCCGTTTCTCGGTTGAACATAAACGTAAAGAACAACAACTGTTTGACCAAGCCGTAGTTGAACGCCGCCGTATGGCTGAACTGAGCAGCTAAGCACGGAAGCCACAGCAACCCTCATAGGAAGAATAAGATGAAATTACTGATGATTGGCCACGGTATGGTCGGCCATAAACTCATAGAAAGCCTACTTGAATATGCAGATGATGAACTGGAAATCACCATACTGGCTGAAGAGCCATGTATCGCTTATGACCGCGTGCAACTGACCTCCTATCTGTCTGGTCGCAGCGCCAAAGACTTATCACTGGCGCGGGCGGATTTTGCTGATGCCTATGGCATTGAGCTACGTTTGTCGACCCAAGCCATCGGCATTGATCGGATACAGAAGACGGTGACCACAGCCCAGGGCGAGGTGTTTGAGTATGACAAGTTGGTCTTGGCCACAGGCTCCTATGCCTTTGTGCCGCCGATTGCAGGTCATGATCATGCCAATTGCTTTGTCTATCGCACGCTGGCGGATCTTGATGCGATCCGCGCGGCCAGCTTGACCGCCAAGCGCGGTGTGGTGATCGGCGGCGGTTTGTTGGGCTTGGAGGCCGCCAAAGCCTTATCCGACTTGCAATTGGACACGCATGTGGTGGAGTTCGCACCGCGTTTAATGGCGGTGCAGATCGATGATCTGGGCGGCAAGGTGCTGCGCCGTAAGATCGAGCAATTGGGCGTGCAGGTACATACTCAAAAAGCCACCCAAGCGATTGAGCAGACCGCGCAAGGCCACTTGAGCATGCGCTTTGCGGATGGCACGCAGCTCGACACCGATCTGATCGTGTTCTCTGCGGGGATTCGTCCACGTGATGAGTTGGCCAGACACAGTGCTTTGGCCGTTGGCGAACGTGGCGGCATCGTGATTAATGATCAGTGCCAGAGTTCTGATCCGGATATTTATGCCATTGGTGAATGCGCACTGTGGAACAATAAAATCTATGGTTTAGTGGCGCCGGGTTATGACATGGCACGTGTCGCCGCGCAACACGTGATGCAATCCCAAACCCCTCCTTTAGAAACGATCACCGATCCAGTCAACTCAGCCAACCCCGCAGTCAGCAGTCCAGAATGTCCGCGTTTTCAGGGGGCAGATATGAGCACCAAACTCAAATTAATGGGCGTGGATGTGGCCTCGATCGGGGATGCGCACGCTCAGACTGCTGATGCGCTGAGTTATTTCTATGCCGATGAGGCGGCCTTGATCTACAAAAAAATTGTGGTCAATGCCGACAAGACCCAATTGCTCGGCGCAGTGTTGGTGGGGTGTGCTGCGGAATACCACGAGTTGCTACAGATGATGCTGAATCAAACTGCATTACCCGCGCAACCTGAAGCGCTCATCATGCCGAGCATGCAAGCCGCGACCACAACATCCGGCGCGAGCGGTGTGGATCTGCTACCGAATACGGCCACGATATGCTCATGTAACAATGTCTCCAAGGCCGATCTGTGCCAAGCCATTGAGGCTGGGGCGACCTCCTTAGGCGCACTGAAAAAATGCAGCAAGGCCGCCACGGCTTGTGGGGGCTGCGCACCTTTGCTGACCCAAGTGCTGAAGTCTGAACTCAAGCGCCAAGGCGTCACGGTCAACAACCATCTGTGTGAGCATTTTGCCTATTCACGCCAAGCCTTATACCACTTGGTGCGGGTCAATCAGATCCAGAGTTTTGATGAGCTGATCAGCGCACATGGGCAGGGCATGGGCTGCGACATCTGCAAACCCACAGTGGCCAATATCTTGGCCTCATGCTGGAACGATTTTGTGCTCAAGCCCAGCCATGCTGGACTTCAGGACAGCAATGACTACTACTTGGGCAA
>JASLJB010000053.1 GCA_030152605.1 Acinetobacter sp.
AAGGCGTGGTCAGTACATGGTTGGTCGATCAGGCACAGATTGGCGATATTATTGAGTTTGGTCAGCCCTTTGGAGATCTGTGTTTGTCCGAGGCACAGCCGAATTTAGTGCTAGTGGCGGCGGGCAGTGGGATTACCCCGATGTATAGCTTGCTGGAGGAATGGGCGAAAAATCATAGCGACAGCAGTCAAAACATCCAGTTACTGTACTGGGTCAAACAACAACAGGATGTGGCCTTTGTGTCTCGTTTGCAAAAGCTGGCCAAAACTTACCCCAATTTCCAATATCACATCTTTTATACCCAAGCCGAACAACCGGATGCGCGTCTCAATCTTGCCCATCTCGCCCAGATCGATAACCCGCAACAGAGCAGTGTTTATGTCTGTGGCCCGGCAGGATTTGTCGCCACCGCCAACAGTGTATTTGCTGATTTTGCCGATCTGAAAACAGAAGCCTTTAGTTTGGCGCCGATCAGCAGTGCTGATACCGGTCAGGTCAATGTCACCCTGACTCAGTTCAATACCACGGTCAGTATTCCAAGAGGTCAATCCATCTTGGAAGGCCTAGAACAACAGGGCATTCGCCCGATCTACGGTTGTCGCATGGGGGTATGTAATAAATGTGCCTGTCCGAAATCCCAAGGCGCCACTAAAAATTTAGTCAACGGCAGTGAAAATACCGAACCGGGTCAATTCCTTAAACTGTGTGTCAATTCTGCCCAATCAGACCTCATCATTGATCTTTAAGCGAGCCCACTATGAACATGCCAGTGCAAATACAATATTTTAAAAATCCTAAAAACCGTGACTTAAATGAAATCGAGCTTGCCGCATTGGCTAGAGAGTTAGATGCGATCAAACAAGAAGTTCTGGATGATATTGGTGAAAAAGATGCCAAATACATCAAGCGCGTTTACGCCAGTATTCGTTATAGCAGCATGCTGGGTCGTGCATGTTTGTTTGCAGGCTGGTTCCCACCGGCATGGTTGATTGGTACAGGCTTGCTGAGCTTTGCCAAGATCATGGAAAACATGGAACTGGGGCATAACGTGATGCATGGTCAATACGACTGGATGAATGATCCACGTTTTAACGGCCCAGCCTATGAATGGGATACCGTGGGGACTTCAGATAACTGGCGCCAAACGCATAACTTTAAACATCACACCTATACCAATATCAAAGGTATCGATGATGACATTGGCTATGGCTTGATTCGTTTGTTCCCAGAGCAACGTTGGAAATATGGTTACCTATTCCAACCGCTGTACAGCATTCCATTTTGCTTACTGTTCCAATGGGGCGTTGCGATCCAAAACCTTGAAATCGGTAAATTGATCTACGGTAAAAAGACCCCACAGCAGTTTTTACGTGAGGCCAAACCGACACAGATCAAAATCGGTAAGCAACTATTTAAAGACTATGTATTTTTCCCAGTGATCGCAGGACCCGCAGCACTGCCGGTGCTGGCAGGTAATTTTGTCGCCAACGGGATTCGTAATATTTGGACCTTTAGTATTATTTTCTGCGGTCACTTCACCAAAGACGTGGAAGTCTTTCCAAAATCAGTGCTCAAAGATGAAAGTCGCGGACATTGGTATATGCGCCAGATTCGTGGTTCATCTAACTTGACGGGTTCAGAAGCCTTCCATATCTTGACCGGGCACTTGAGCCATCAGATTGAGCATCATCTATTCCCTGAAGTGCCGGCACGTCGTTATCGCAAGATGGCACCCAAAGTCGAAGCGGTATGTAAAAAATATGGCATCAACTACAACAATGCCAGCCTGTTGAAACAATATGGTCAGGTGCTCGGACGTATCGTTAAATACGCGTTCCCATTTAAAAAATAAATCGGATCAGCACAAAAACAATGAAGGCGCACCGAGTGCGCCTTCATTGTTTTTAAATCTGCATTAATCGCAGTTATTTCATCTGGATGCTGCCGTTGGCATTGACGGTGATTTTACTTTCACCGGCAGAGACATCTTGCGCCGCATCCGCATCATAGGCTTTAGTTTTGGCCATGCTGGCGCGCATCATATAGGGCTGCGGAAAGCTATTATTGGTATTGAGGTCAAGGTTGACCAGTGTGTAGCCGCTTTTATTCCAAGCTTGGGTGAGCAGTTGAGCGCGTTGTTGGAAGTTTTTAGAGGCCTCGACCATCAGTTCATTTTCAACTTTAAGACGCTGCTCATCCGACACGGAAAAATTGATCGCTTGGGTTTGGAAGCTTTGTTGTAGCTCACTGATCAGTTGGCTGGCTGCCTTGAAGTCTTTACTTTCTAATTTGATTTCGGCACGGCCACGCCATTCTCTGAGTTTGCGGTTGTCATTGTCATAGACTGGATAGGTGTTTTGCGAACCGGTCTTGAGCTTGACTTGTGGGTATTTTTTCCCCAATGCCATGGCTTGGTTCATCAGCTGGGTGATTTGATTGGACAGTTCAGCAGGTTGTTTGTTGTTTTTTTCAATATACAACACCGCATGCATTTGATCATTGGAGACTTGGCGTGTGGCTTGGGCTTGAACATTGGCCATGTTGTAGTTGAGTGCAGTGCTTGATTCAGCAGCAAATGCAGTACTCATCAGCGCGGCATTCGCCACCAGAGTACCCAATAATAAGGTCGAAACAGCAATATGACGCATAAGGCGTGATCCTGGTGATTAAAAAAAGTTCAATAAGCTTAAAAGTGAATACTGCACATCCTAAGCCTAACCGATTCATCATTAATGCAGACATTGTGGTAAGTTTGTAGCTATTTTTAGAATGAATTGCAAGTGCCTTTCATGATTATATGTTTAATAATCAGTGTTTTGTAATTATCAGGTCGCTAAATAAATGATATATATAACGTTAACTTTACCGTTTGCTGAAATTTAAGGTTTTCTTTGCGGTGTCACATAGTATGATGATAATGCGAATCTAGCAGGGGCCGAGTGTTTTTTCCAATAAAACTTGTGTTCAATAAGTACGATACGCATCTTTATTTTCTGGGAAAACATTGTATTATCGC
>JASLJB010000068.1 GCA_030152605.1 Acinetobacter sp.
TTGTTGCGCGAGATAATAACTGCCTAAGGAAATTGTGTAATTTAAGTAAAGAATACATTAATATGCCGAGGCTAAGTATTTTAAATAGAGAAAAAAATGAAAGGTACAGTTTTAGATTTTTCAATTCAAAGTAATAGTGGCGTGATCTCTGGGGATGATAATCAACGCTATACATTTGCAGGCCAAGAATGGAATGATAATGCACATCCTGCACGTGGTATTCGCGTGGATTTTGCGGTCGATGACAGCACAGGGCAGGCCGTCGCTGTCTATCGCGCTTTAGGCAATGATCAACGTCATCAGAGTCTCAGCCAGTCGAGCAATCATCAAGATGAAGAAAACTTTAATTTAGTCGATTGGACAAAGAAGTGTTTTAGCAACTATGCCAACTTTACAGGTAGGGCGAGACGTAAAGAATTTTGGTATTTTTATTTGGCGACCATTCTGATTGGACTGGTGGTACAACTTTTTGATGCGATTCTAGATTCTGATCCTCTTTTGATCGGGATATGGAACTTAGCTATCTTCTTGCCAGTCTTTGCTGCGGGCGCACGTCGATTACATGATACCGGCCGAAGCGGGTGGTGGCAGCTTTTAGTTATCACCGTGATTGGGGTGATTCCGCTGATTATCTTCTTAGCCTTGGATACCAAGCCAGAAAACAATAAATGGGGCGCACCTGCAAAATAATGCAGTGTACTTCATACCGTGTTCTAACTGTGCATGAGGGGCTGCTGATCATGGATCATATTGATCAAATCTCAACAGCCCCTGAGTGTCACTCAAGCCTCAATCTAGCTTTGAGTCTTTTAATTACTCTGCTTTGATTAACATCTCGATCGCAGTGGCAATCGCCGCAGCGCCTGGGTCTGGGATATTTCTTAAAATATCTTCAGGCACATAGGCAGCACGTCCGAGTACACCAGTGGTCATTTGCATGGTGGCAGCAGAACCTTGTTGCGCAACAGTCACGATATCGACCAAGGCCGCATCGGCTGCAAGTGCAATAAACACCGGCTCCAACACATCGACCATGGTACGGTTGCCGATCTTGGCACCGCTATAGCGTTGCATTTGTCTCAGACCTTCCAATAAGGCTTTGCCCCAATGCGGTTGTTGCTCATAGGCACGACCGGCAGCCGTAAATAAGATCGACAGTAATACACCGCTACTGCCACCGGATTCACGCGCCAAGATACGGCCAATGGTCGCTAAAAATGCAGCAGGATCGGCATAGGGCAGATCATTTTGATATTTCAATAGATTGCGACCCGAAGTGGCAAAGGTACTACCGGCATCACCATCACCCACTAAGGCATCGAGGCGATTGATATGTGCTTCGATGGCGATAAAATGCTGTGAAAGCTGTGCAACCAGTTGTTCTAACTCAGGATGTTTCGAGGCAGGATACTGGAAGGTGCTCGGTAGTTTGGCATGTTGGATGTGGTAGTCGCGATTCCATGCCTGCGGTCTAGGCCAGTGTTGTACCGTGGTAGGTGCCAATAATGCCGCCTCGGTTTGCGGATCTAAGAACCGCACCGATACGGAAAAGCCATTCATATTCAACGCTGTCATCAATGGCGCAGGGCCAATCACATATTTGGCTGCCTGACCCAGTGCAGTCTGCGTAATACACTCGGTTAAGATGTTCATTTCAATCGGCGTGGTCGAACCGAGATTATTGATCATCAGAGCATAATCCAACTGGCGCTTCTCAGCTGGGATCGCGGCTTCAAGTGTGCTGATCAAGGCGCTGCTCAGCGCTTGCGCACTGCTGTAATCCAAAATCGTCGCACCCGGTTCACCATGAATACCGAGACCTAACTCGACTTGATCTGCGGCAATACGCAAATCTTCAGCGACATTGAAGCGCTGACACGCGGTTAAAGACAGTCCCAGTGAATAGATCTGGGCATTGCTGGCTTGGGCCACTTGATAAATCTGTGCTAAATCTTGACCTTGTTCAGCCAATGCACCCAAGACTTTGTGCATCAACACCGTACCGGCGATGCCACGACTGTTTTGATGTACGCCCAAGGCGACATCATCATTGACGATGATCATCTCAACGCGATAGCCCATGGCCTTGGCTTGTTCTGCTGCCAAACCAAAGTTCAGACGATCGCCAGTGTAGTTCTTGACCACCAGAATACAGCCTTGTTCACCGGTGACTGCCACGATTGCAGATAACACGGCATCGACTGATGGGGAGGCGAAGACTTCGCCACAGACCGCAGCGGTGAGCATGCCTTGACCGACAAAGCCGGCATGTGCAGGTTCGTGACCAGAACCGCCGCCAGAAATGATCGCAACTTTAGATTTGTCCCAATCTTTACGCACGATAACTTTGATTTCAGGGAAGGCGTCGAGTAAGCCTAAGTTTGGATCGCGCTTGACCGTCCCCAGGACGGCTTCTTTGACGATATCTTCAGCTTGGTTAATAAAATATTTCATAACAAATGTTTGGCTCGTCGATGGAGGGCGAATTATAAAGATGTGAACTCAATAAACAAGGCTGTGCCTTAAAAACGTTTCGGGATTTTTTGGCCATCTACCACCGGCGTTTCAGCCTGTTGTAAGACCCCAAATAACCAGGTCTCGGCATGTTGCACCGCGTATTTGAGTTCATCGCCTTGGGCCAAACGCCCGGCGATAAAACTCGCCAATGAGCAACCTGAGCCGTGGTATTCACCGGGGAGGCGCGGGCAGCGTGAGGAAGACACTTGCTGGCCTTGGATATACAGCGTGTTTTGAATATAGTCCGGCGTGTCTTCATGCCCGCCTTTGACCAAGACCGCTTTGGCGCCCATGGCAAACAGTTTCGCCGTGGCAGACGCTAAGTCTTGCTCACCGGTCAAGGCACGTAATTCAACCGTGTTGGGGGTGATCAAATCTGCTAAGGGCAGCAGTTCAGCAAAGGCCTCAACCAAAGTGTTCATATCACCCAAGCAACCGCCACTGTTGGCGACCAAAACTGGATCAAGTACATAAATAAAATCAGGATGCTGGCGTAAAAAACCGGCCAAGGCGGCGATGTTTTCAGTGGTACCCAACATGCCCGATTTGACACAGTTGATCGGCATGTCTTTGAGCACCGCTTCGGCTTGGGCCAGCAATAATTGCTTGGCGGTCGGCTCAAAACCAAACACTTGTTGTGAGTTCTGAATGGTCAATGCGGTACAGGCAATTGCAGCATGTGCGCCACTTTGACCGATGGATTCGATATCGGCTTGCAGACCTGCGCCACCCGAAGGATCTAAGCCAGAAAAACAAAGTACAGTTGGACGCACCGTGATATCCTTAATGGTTTCAATTACCTTAGTATAGGCATATTGATATCAACACTCGAGTATTTTGGCGAATTTGGATGGGGCTGTGATCAAAAATATTTTAATCGATTTGGATGGAACCTTAACCGACCCGAAAGTGGGGATTACCCGTTGTGTGCGCTATGGACTCAACAAGATCGGACACCCCATCGCTGAAGATCTCGATCTGGACTGGGTGATTGGACCGCCACTCAAATCCTCATTGGCCAAATTGCTCAATGTCAGTCTGCAAGATGACTTGGCAGAGCAAGCCTTACTCGGTTATCGCGAACGCTTTGCTGAGATTGGACTATTTGAAAATCAGGTTTACCCCGCTGTGGCAGAAACCTTGGCCGCCTTAAAACAGCGTGGCTATCAACTGTTTGTCGCCACCGCTAAACCGACGATCTATGCCAAGCAGATTTTGCAGCATTTTGGATTGGCGGATTATTTTACTGAAATTTATGGCAGTGAACTGACTGGGGAACGCACCAACAAGGCTGATTTAATTGCCTATATCCTCGAACAACAACAGCTCGATCCACGCCAATGCATGATGATCGGTGATCGTGAATACGATATCTTAGGTGCGCGCCACAACCAGATCGCCACGATTGCGGTCGAATATGGCTATGGTACAGCACAAGAAATTCAGCAAGCGCAACCACAACAGTGCATCTCAGACTTTCGCCAGTTATTGGATATCTTTGATGGCCACTCCTGCTGAAGCATCAGTCCTGAAACAGCTTAAACACTAGTTCTTAAGCAGTTGAAGCAGCCAAACTCGCTTCTTCAGTTTTTCTTTAAGCCACTGCGCTGCATCGCAATGATCAGTGCTCAACTGCGGCAGGCATGGCATTGCCGCTTTTGTCTGTAAATCACGGTGGCTATGTTTACAAAAAAACTTCAAATCAGGCCGCTGATCGAGGTGGTTAAAGCACTTGTGCCTTGGGTGTTACAGCCAAATCTGTGTTATTAATAAACGATCCCAGTATGTAACTCATGATTCGGTGTTGTTACTTGGATGATGTTGTTTTTTTGCTGTGATTTTTTTTTCGGCATAGTGATTTGAATTGTTTAGAAAATATAAACTCTGTCACACTTTTTTGGAAAAGTTTCTTTGACTTGTGTGATCTAAATCATATATTTTACTCCTCTTTTTGGCTTGTTCGTTTTTCATTTTTTTCACTTTTGCGTTATCCATCTGATCATAAGAAATTCAGATTTAAAGGAGTAAATCATGCTAACCCTTATTGGTATTTTGATTATTGTCACGATCGTGACATTGCTGATGATCGGGAAGACCAGTCCGATCGTTTCGATGTCTGTGATCCCACTGATTGGGGCATTGCTGGCTGGTTTTTCAGTGAGCGAAATTTCTACTTTTTTTGAAGCGGGTTTATTAAAAGTCAGTAAAGTCGCCACGATGTTTTTGTTTGCGATTTTGTTTTTTAGTATTTTAAAAGAGCTGCATGTATTCGATCCGATGATCAAAGCCATGATCAAGATGACCCGCGGTAATGTGGTGGTGGTCGCGGTCATGACCACGCTGATCGCGGCATTGGTGCATCTAGATGGTTCTGGCGCGGCGACATTCTTGATTATTATCCCGGCCTTATTGCCGCTGTATCGTAAATTGGGGATGAGCCCTTATCTGATGCTGTTGTTAATGGCAGGCAGTATGGGCGTGATGAATATGGTGCCATGGGGCGGGCCATTGGGGCGTTCTGCGGCGGCGACCGGGCTTGAAGCTTCGGCATTGTGGCGCGATCTGATTCCAATCCAAATCATCGGTGTCAGCTTGATGGCCGGTTTTGCGGTGCTGTTTGGCTTGCGTGAGAAAAGACGTATTGCTGCTGCGCATTTGCAGGGCACCACACCCTTTGAAATGGACTGTATGGCCACAGATATGGCAGAGGAGAGCTCGGAAGAGGTCAAACCACGTAACTTATTTCTGAATCTAAGTTTGGTGGTGTTGTCGGTGATTGCACTGGCCTTTGGATTATTCTCAGCGCCTTATGTGTTTATGATCGCCTTGTCTTTGGTCTTAATCATCAACTTTCCAAAACCACAACAACAAATGGAAGTCATCAGTCGTCATGCGCCACAGGCCTTGAGTATGGTGGCGATTATCTTTGCTGCGGGTGCATTTTTAGGAATCTTGTCTGAGTCCGGCATGCTCAAGTCGATCGCGGTGGATCTGATCCATATCTTGCCAAGCACTTGGGTCGGTAGTTTACACATCATGGTCGGTATGCTCGGTGTACCTTTGGACTTGTTCACCAGTACCGATGCCTACTACTTTGCCTTGTTGCCGATCATTCAAGAAGTCACTGCAACCGCAGGTGTACCGGTTGAGTCAGTGGTTTATGCCATGGCGATTGGTAATAATGCCGGTACCTTTGTCAGTCCATTCTCACCTGCAACATGGTTGGCGATGGGCTTGGCGGGCACCGATATGGGACGCCACTTGCGTTATTCTTTTGGTTGGATTTGGCTATTTAGCTTCTTTACCTTGGGTGCTGGCTTGTTGCTGAGTTTGTATTAAGGTCAGCCTGTCGCTATGTTAAAAAGTCTTAGGCGAGTTGCGCTATGGCACTCGCCTTAGGCCAAAGTCATCAATGATTAAAAATAAAGCTTTGTATTTAAATAAATAAAAAACCAGGGATGTTTGTTTGTGTGCGCCGTGTGTAAAATAGCCGCACATTCAACAGGTCAGCATAGTACATGCGTAATCATAAGATCGACATTCTGCGCGGGATTTCCGTGCTCTTGGTGCTGGCGCACCATTTTAATATTCCTTATAAGTTGCATGACACCTTTCTGGGGGTACAAGTTTTTGGTGAAAGCTTGAGTACCTTGATTGCGCGGAATGGCAATTATGGCGTGACCATGTTCTTTGTCATCTCTGGTTTTCTCATCACCCAGCACACCCTCAACCGTGATGGGTGTTTGGGCAATATCCAAGTGCGGCATTTCTATATCCGCCGTATTGCGCGGATTATTCCATGTCTGGTGTTGTTGGTCGCTATGGTGACTGTGTTGGGCAGTTTTGGCCTACAACCCTTTATCAATCAAGCACCGAATGACATCGAGGTCTCTTATGCGCTGACGGTATTTTCTGCCTTTAGCTTTTGGATGAATCTGCTGATCATCGACTATGGTTGGGTCAACTATGCACTTGGGGTGTTGTGGTCCCTGTCAGTTGAAGAGGTGTTTTATCTGGCTTTTCCGATCTTATGTCTGTTGTTGGCAGGGCGGAAAGTGCCGGAAAATCAGCAGGGGCCTGAGCGTCGCATGGGCTTGATCATATTTTTGATTGCGGTCATCTGCTATGCACCATACTTTCGCAGTCTACACTTTGGCGCAGACAGTGGCGCGTACTTATATCATTACTTTTCCAGCTTTGATGGTATCGCGATTGGCTGTTTAACGGCACTGCTTGCGGCACGTGTACGCTTGAGTGCGCAGCTCAAGTTGATCCTGCCGATCCTGTGTATCATCGCGATGTGCGCACTGTATCTGTATGCACCGATTAAAGCAGTCAGTACTTGGAGTATCAGCGTATTTGCCTTGTTGGCTGCGACACTGATCTTGTGTTTTTCTCAAGGCCCGCAGTTGCAGCCGAAAAGCACTGTTGCCAAGGGCATGCTGTGGATCGGGCAGCGCAGTTATGAAATCTATCTGTTTCATCTCGTGGTGCTGGGACTGATTAAAGTGATGTATTTTCCAAAGACGACGGTGCCGGCTGAAAAACTGATGCTGTTGCCGATCTTCTTGATCGCCACGTTTATCCTCAGTTGGGCGATTGAAAAATATTATTCCACTCCGTTAAACCGCAAAATTCGAGAGAAGTTGATCAGGAAAGGGGTGTAGGGAATGCTGGTCAGGTGTTAGATCACGCCTAGGTCTAGCCTAAGTTTAGGCAAAAAAATGCCTAGCATTGCGAGCTAGGCTGAAATCTTGTCTGGGCCTTTTGGATCAAGTAAAAAAATAGGTGAGGGTTGAGTACCCTCGGACTACATTGTGTTTCACTCACAACGATTATGGTAAGTTGAAGATCGGAGCACTTCAACGCAACGCGCCTCTCATCGCGTTGTCCATGCGTTTGATATTACTCGACATATTCGGTGCTGTCTAGTTGATAAAAAAAGCCGCTCAATAGGGCGGCTTTTAAATATATGCAAGATTTAGATCTGTTGTGGCGCTGGTTTAAAAACTGGGTTTGACCACCACCAAGATAATCACCGCGACCAAGATCAGGGTTGGCATTTCATTAAAATAACGCCAAAACTTATGTGATTTATAATGTGCATTGCCGATCAGTTTTTTACGGTAATAACCGCAAAGTAAATGATAGGCCACCAATAGGCCGACCAGTGAAACTTTGATATAGAACCAAAGCGCTTCATGATAATGCTGTGTCGCATCACCCCAGTCGACCAGGAAGTGGGCGGTAATCAAGGTTGCAATCAACGATGGCCACATAATGCCGCGATATAACTTGCGTTCCATCACTTCAAAGCGTTGATGGCTAATCGCATCATCGCTCATGGCGTGGTAAACATAGAGGCGCGGCAAATAAAACAAGGCCGCGAACCAACAAACTATCGCGATGATATGTAATGCTTTTACCCATAAAAAAGCATCAGAAGGTGCAACCATGAATGATCCTATTTAGGCATCAGCCCATTTCTTGAAGATGAGGCAGGCGTTTACACCGCCAAAACCGAAACTGTTACTCATCACAGTATTCAGTTTTGTGTCTCGTTTTTCAAGAACAATATCAAAC
>JASLJB010000113.1 GCA_030152605.1 Acinetobacter sp.
GCTTGTGTAATTCGAACTTGACGCAAGTACTCACCTGGACGCTGAACATTTCCTAAAGCATTAGGTGCTACGTTTGAACCAGTAGGTTGCTGTGAATTAGGATTTACTTCCATACGGCCTCAGTACTGTACTGTAATTGCAAATAACGTTGATATTCTTGACTATCTGGAAACTGTGCATGCAATTGATTTGTAAGCGTTTGCATTTCCATCTGATCACCTTGGGCACGTGCTAATCGCACCCCTAACCAAAGCGCCCGCGCACTTTGGCTATTTTGACCCGCTACATGAACATATTGCTCATAAAATGAAGTCGCAGCACTAAACTTTTGCTGCAAATACAACAGGTCTGCTAACTCTAACATTGAAACGTAAGATTCGCGATTGGCTTGCAAGGCTTGTCGAAATGCTTTTTCAGCCTGCGCTTGATCCCCTAAGCTTAAATAAACTCGGCCTAAGTTTTCAAGTGCGCGATAACGTTGATCATATCCCAATGTCGCACCAGCCACACTCAACTGCTCAAGCGCTTCTACATGACGTTGCTGCTGATACAAATACGTCGCATAGTTATTGCGCGCTTGGGCATTGTTTTTATCCAGCGCAATGGCTTTTTTAAAATAAGCATCCGCGCGTTCTAAATTGTTTGCACTGCCTTCTTGCTGCAACAACACACCCATCATCATATTGGCATTTGAATCACGAGAATCCAAGGCAAGTGCCTGATCAAGTGAACGTTTTGCCGCATCCAAATCACCGCTACGAATATATTCCGCGGCGAGTTGGGCTCTGACTTTGACTGCTTTTTCTGGATCTTTTTTTATAAATGTCTCTGAAGCCGTACTTTGACAACCTTGTATTGACCACGTCAGCAAACACATCGCAACCCATGCAATGGTTTTTTGATTCAGCGGTTTAGTCAAAGCGATTCTGCTCCCTAATCGAGATCACCAGAGGTACGTACGATCACATGTTGATCTTCAACTTTCTTTTTCCACTGCTCAGCACGACGGGTACGGTCTGCAACCTGCCCCACCAACTGACCACAAGCAGCGTCAATATCATCACCACGTGTTTGACGAATCGTACACACAAATCCGGCATCAGACAAAGTTTTTTGAAAAGAAATGATGCGATTACGGCTTGAACGACCATAAGGCGCATGTGGGAATGGATTAAACGGAATCAGGTTAATTTTACTTGGAAGATTTTTTAGCAGTTGGATCAACTGGGTGGCGTGTTCAGGTTTGTCATTTACGCCTTCGAGCATCACATACTCGATGGTGACATGTTTACGCGCACTTTCATTGCCATCTTTGCCAATATAACGTTGGCAGGCCGCAATCAACTGCGCCAATGGATATTTTTTATTGATCGGCACCAACTCATTACGTAATGCATCATTCGGTGCATGCAGTGAAATCGCCAAAGCAACATCAATGTCTTTACACAGCTGATCGATCTTCGGCACCACACCTGAGGTAGACAAAGTCACACGGCGTTTTGACATGCCATAGGCAAAGTCGTCGAGCATGATCTGCATCGAACTGAGTACCGCATTATAGTTGAGCAATGGCTCACCCATGCCCATCATCACCACGTTGGTCACCGTGCGTTCGCGCTCTGCGATCGCCACGTCTTCCATATAAGAATAATTTGCCATCCACAACTGTCCAATAATTTCATCTGGACTCAAGTCACGTTGAAAGCCTTGCTTTCCGGTTGAGCAGAATGAACAGTCGAGGGCACAGCCGACTTGCGATGAGATACAGAGGGTCTTACGCGATCCGGTTTTATCGTCTGCTGGAATCAGTACGGTTTCAACCAAAGAACCAGCACCATCTCCAACGCGAAATACCCACTTACGCGTACCGTCTTTGGAGTAGTTGCGATGTACCACTTCCGGCGCACGGATTTCACAAATTTGTTCGAGGCGTTCGCGTAGCTTGCCTGAAATATTGGTCATTTCGGCAAAGTCAGTGACGAAGAATTGATGCATCCATTTCATCACCTGACCTGCACGGAATTTTTTCTCGCCCAGCTCAACAAAAAACTGCTCTAATTGCGCACGAGACATACCTAACAGATTGACTTTGTTTGCGATTTTAGGCTGCGTCAGCGGGGTTTGTGCGTGTTGCTGTTCATCTAATTTAGCGGATGAAGCGCCCACTTCAACGTTCATGAGGATTACCTAAACTCTGTCTATCTAAGGATATGCTGTGCAATACGCAGCAATAATGTTTGTGCAGGAGAAAAAAAACCAAATAAGGAGTATATCACTTATTTGGTCGATCGATTGCGGATTAACGCGTACGTGGACAAACTTCAGTTTGAGCAAAGAAGTAGTTCACTTCACGATCAGCAGACGCAACAGAGTCTGAACCGTGAGCAGCATTTTCGTCGATGCTTACAGCGAAATCAGCACGGATTGTACCAGGTGCTGCTTCTTTCGGGTTAGTTGCGCCAAGGATATCGCGGTGAGCAAGAACAGCGTTTTCGCCTTCAAGTACAGATACAACAACAGGACCAGAAGTCATGAACGCAACGAGGTCAGCAAAGAAACCACGTTCTTTATGCTCTGCATAAAAACCTTCAGCTTCAGCTTGAGACAAATGCTTCATTTTAGTTGCAACGATTTTAAGACCCGCTTTTTCAAAACGAGCAAAAATGTCACCGATGTGGTTTTTAGCAACTGCATCAGGTTTAACGATAGATAAAGTACGTTCGATAGCCATCGATAGGCTCCTTATATTTCAACGACAAAATTTGGCGCATTATACAGCCTAAATGCGCAGTGATCAG
>JASLJB010000122.1 GCA_030152605.1 Acinetobacter sp.
GATTGGGAGTTACCTGAACTCAACATCAATATCGCTTTTCAAAGTCGCCAATTCATGCCCATGAAAAATAGACTTTTTATCGACTTTCTCATCCAAGATTTTAAACAGCATGAATATGAACGCTGCTGGCGTCGTATTCAACCTTGATTATTTCACAGCACATACAGCACCAAATACCCAGATTTTTAACCCGATTTTTTAACCCGCTTTTTTATCCTCGTGCGGTCTCACAATCCATCTATGCCTTTATAACGCCACAAGCCAATTATGGATGACCCTTCAACGCCTTATTCTGCTGAATCTTGTCAAAGAACAAAGCCAAGATCATATTCGGTTTACTGCCCTTTTTGGTCACCATACAAATCCGGGTACTATAATGAAAGCGATCCGCCAAGATCGGTTTCATACTGCCCTCAAGTAGCCATTTTTTAGCGAAGTGATCCGGCAAGAAACCCAAGAATTTTCCAGTCAGGATCAAAAAGGCAATCCCCTCACGATCCCCCGCAGTGGCATTGCCACGCATCTTCTGATGTAACTTCAAGGCCGCAGGTGGAATGGTATAGCTCGGTGTGACACTGTTGTGATGAAATAAGTCGGCTGGTTTGACCTGATCCGCCTGTTCAAACAAGGGATGGTTTTTACCGCAATACAGATAAGACTTTTCCTCATACAGGTCGACATAGTTCAATCCCGACAAAGGCGTCATCATCGGAATCGCCCCGACCTGCAAGCGCCCATCCATAATTTTACATTCGATATCGGACAGAGTACTCATACTAATATTGATGTGAATATCCTCACTCTCACTGCTGAGCTGGGCTAAACTTTGTGTGATATATGAGCTGGGCATGGTGACCAAGTTGTTGATGATGCCGATGCTAAATTCACCTTTGAGCTGATTATGGATCTGATTGGCCTGAATTCGAAAGTCCTCAATCGCCGCCATTAACACATCGACTTGCTGCAAAATTTGCTTGCCTTCTTCGGTAATCGCAAAGCCTGCACGACCACGCTGACACAGGCGAATCCCGAGCCGACTTTCCAAATCACTCATATGTAAACTAATCGCAGAACGACTGATGCCCAAGACACTTTCGGCCGCAGTAAAGCTGCCACTTTCACAGACAGTTTTAAATATTTTTAGTAATTTTATATCAAAATCAGATACTTGCTTTAATTTACCAACACTCATATCTCACACGTATAGGTTATAAAAACCATACCTAAACTTAAGTTAGTTTGAATTTATCAAACACAAGTTGCGAAGTAAACTCAATTCAAAGCACGCTTAAAAGCAAGATTAAAGGAGTAATCACATGTTAAACAATAACGGCTTTCAGGACTTAAATTTACAGGCACATTGGCTACCTTTCTCAGCCAATCGTAACTTCCATCAGGACCCACGTATCATCGTGGGTGCCAAGGGTCCACACCTGATCGATCAGCATGGTCGTGAGATTTATGACTCACTCTCCGGACTCTGGACCTGCGGTTTAGGGCATTGTGTCCCTGAAATCACTCAAGCGGTCAGCAAGCAACTTGCAACCCTCGACTATTCACCCGGTTTTCACTTTGCGCATCCGCTGTCTTTTCAATTGGCAGAGCGTATCGTCGACTGGATGCCTGAGCGTTTA
Organism: Acinetobacter sp.; assembly: GCA_030152605.1. Taxonomy (GTDB): domain Bacteria; phylum Pseudomonadota; class Gammaproteobacteria; order Pseudomonadales; family Moraxellaceae; genus Acinetobacter. Next base: position 1,635 of record JASLJB010000122.1, read on the forward strand.
AAGCACGTGTTCTTCACTGACTCAGGTTCTGAATCTACCGATACCGCGATCAAAATGGCCAAAGCCTATTGGCGAGTCCAAGGCACGCCGAGCAAATCTAAAATCATCGGTCGTGCGCGTGGCTACCACGGCGTCAATATCGGCGGCACCAGTGTTGGCGGCATCGGCGGTAACCGTAAAATGTTTGGTCAGTTGATGGATGCCGACCATATTCCCCACACCCTACAAAGCGACAAAGCCTTTACCAAGGGCATGGCTGATGAGGGTGGCGTGGCCTTGGCCAATGAAATGCTGAAACTGATCGAGTTGCATGATGCCTCGAATATTGCGGCGTTGATCGTTGAACCAGTCTCAGGTTCAGCAGGTGCCTTGGTGCCGCCGCAGGGCTATTTACAACGTCTGCGTGAGATCTGTGATCAACACAATATCTTGTTGATTTTTGATGAAGTGATCACCGGCTTCGGACGTTTAGGTACAAAGACTGGCGCAGAATATTTTGGCGTCACTCCTGACCTGCTCTGCTTTGCGAAACAAATTACCAACGGTGCAATTCCATTGGGTGGTGTGGTGGCATCGAGTGAGATTTATAATACTTTTATGCAGCAAGACCTGCCACCACATGCGATCGAGTTTAGTCACGGCTATACCTATTCCGCGCATCCGGTGGCTTGTGCTGCGGGTCTCGCCACGCTCGATGTGATCGAGGATCAGGGCTTTATTCAACAGTCGGCGGCACTCAGCGCAGGCTTTGAAGCCTCGCTACATCAACTCAAAGACTGCCCGAATGTGATCGATATCCGTAACTGTGGCCTGATCGGTGCAGTTCAAATCAGCCCACGCGATGGCGATCCAAGTATTCGTCCTTTTGAAATCGGCATGCGTCTCTGGAAAGCCGGATTCTATGTGCGTTTTGGTGGCGACACCTTGCAATTTGGCCCAATGTTCAACAGCAAACAAGCCGATCTAGATCGCGTCTTTGATGCGGTCAGCGAACATCTCCACCAAATCGACTAAATTCATACAAAGTACAAATTAGGACAGCAGGCGATGACGATATATGCACATCGCCAGCCTGCAGAACATCAGTTAAATAGGGAATAAAAATGAATATTATCGGTCACTTCATTAATGGTCAGATCGACACTGACGCCGCACGCACCCAAGCGGTATATAACCCCTCTACTGGCCAAGTTGCCAAAGAAGTGGCAATCGCCAGTCCCGCCACAGTGGATAAAGCCATTACTGCGGCCGTGGCTGCATTTCCAAGCTGGCGCGATACACCCGTGATCAAACGCGCCCGGGTCATGTTCCGCTTTAAAGAATTGCTGGAGCAGCACAGTGAAAAAATCTGCGCGCTGATCGGCGAAGAGCATGGCAAGATCTCCCACGATGCCATGGGTGAGTTACAGCGCGGGATTGAAAATGTCGAATATGCTTGCGCTGCGCCAGAATTTCTCAAAGGCGAATTTAGTAAAAATGTCGGGCCAGATATTGATTCATGGAGCGAAATGCAACCGCTCGGTGTGGTGGCGGGCATTACCCCATTTAACTTCCCGGTCATGGTACCGCTGTGGATGTTCCCGATGGCGATCGTCTGCGGCAACTGCTTTATCCTGAAACCGTCTGAGCGTGATCCCTCCTCGACCCTGTTTATCGCACAACTACTCAAACAAGCCGGTCTCCCTGATGGCGTGTTTGGCTTGGTCAATGGTGACAAAGAAGCCGTCGATACCCTATTAAATGACCAGCGCATTCAAGCCGTGAGTTTCGTCGGATCAACCCCGATCGCAGAATACATCTATAAAACCGCCACAGCGGCAGGCAAACGTTGCCAAGCCTTGGGCGGTGCGAAAAACCATGCCATTGTGATGCCGGATGCCGACCTCGATAACGTGGTCAACTCCCTGCTCGGTGCCGCATTTGGTTCATCCGGTGAACGTTGTATGGCATTGTCGGTCGCGGTGACGATTGGCGATGAGATCGCGGATCAGTTAATCGAGAAGATCAGCGCAGAGATCAAACATTTAAAATATGGTGCTTATTCAGACAGCAGCAATGACTTCGGCCCGGTGATTACCGCAGCGCATCAAGCCAAAGTCATCGGCTATATCAACAGTGCCGAACAACAAGGCGCCAAGATCGTGGTCGATGGTCGAGATGCCAAAGTCGCGGGCTATGAAGATGGCTTCTATGTCGGACCGACCTTGATCGATGATGTCACCGCCGAGATGAGCAGCTACAAAGAAGAGATCTTCGGACCGGTGCTGCAAATCATTCGTGTCGCCAGCATGCAAGAGGCGATGCAACTGATCAACGATCACGAATATGGCAACGGCACTTGCATCTATACCCGTGATGGTGAGGCCGCCCGCTACTTTAGTACTCATATTCAAGTCGGAATGGTGGGAATTAACATCCCATTACCCGTTCCTGTGTCTTATCATAGCTTTGGTGGCTGGAAACGCTCACTGTTTGGTGATCTCAGTGCCTATGGTCCAGATGGCGCACGCTTCTACACCCGCCGTAAAACCATCACCCAGCGCTGGCCTTCTGCAAATATTCGTGAAGGAAAGCAATTTTCTATGCCGACGTTGAATTAGTTTCAAAGGGGGAAGTATTCGGATGAGTCTTCCCTTTTTCGTCGATTGAACTGCGATCTATCACATTTGAGCTAATGCTTGTCGCGTGATATGTTCGCCCGATTCAATTGAGATCTAACCATCATTTTTAAGGATAAAAAATGAACGATCAAAATAATACCCAACCTAAGCTTGGTGAAGGATTAACCAACAAGCAAATCGTCATGATCAGTATCGGCGGCGTGATTGGTGCTGGACTATTTATCGGTTCCTCTGCTGCAATCGCCAAAGCTGGCCCGGCGGTGATTCTCTCCTATGCCATCACCAGTGTGGTGGTATTTTTGGTCATGCGTATGCTCGGTGAAATGGCCGTGATGCAACCCGACACCGGCTCATTTTCCACCTATGCCACCAAAGCCATTGGCCCTTGGGCCGGTTGTACCATTGGCTGGTTATACTGGTGGTTCTGGGTCCTGGTGATTCCGGTTGAAGCCATTGCCGGCGCTGAAATCTTACATGCCTGGTTCCCGATGCTGCCCACTTGGTCCTATGCGCTACTGTTTGTGGTGCTGCTGAGTATCGCCAACCTATTTGATGTAAAAAACTTTGGTACTTTTGAATTTTGGTTCTCGATGATCAAAGTCATCGCGATCCTGTTATTTATCGGGATTTGTGGCAGCGCGGTATTGGGTCTGTGGCCTTTGGCGGATGTCAGTGGCATTGCCAATCTCTATCAAAATGGCGGCTTTATGCCCTTTGGTTTCGGCGGCATCATGGGCGGCATCTTGATCACTGCATTTTCATTCTTTGGGGTCGAGATCCTCTCCATCGCAGCGGCAGAGTCTGCCAATCCTGCGGAGAAAATTCGCAAAGCCACCAACTTGGTGATCTACCGCATCATTCTGTTTTTTGTGGTCTCGATCTTCCTGGCTGTAGCCTTGGTCGACTGGCGTTCTGCTGGCTTCAAAGAGTTCGGTACTTTCCAGTATGTCCTCATGACCTTAAACGTACCGGGCACCAAACTGATCATGGATACTGTGGTCTTCGTTGCAGTCGCAAGCTGTATGAATGCGGCACTGTATACCGCATCACGGATGTTGTTCTCACTCGGCGCACGTAAAAATGCACCGGCCTATGTGACCAAACTCACCCCTAAAGGTGTGCCACGCGTTGCGGTGTTGCTGTCATGTGTGGTGGGCATCTTCGGTTGTATGGCGAACTATTTCTTCCCAGGCCAAGTGCTGACCTTCTTGCTCTCGACCACCGGTGCAATTGCGTTATTGGTGTATTTGGTGATCGCGGTATCGCAACTGCGTTTACGCAAGCAGTGCGAAGCACAGAATATCCAAGTGCCCTTTAAGATGTGGTTATTTCCATGGCTAACTTGGTTTGTGATCGCGATCATCGTGGCAGTACTCGGCTATATGTTCTTCTCACCGGACTATCGCTACGAAACCTTGATGTCTTTGGGCGTCAGCCTGATGGTGGTGTTCTTTAGTGTGATCGTGACCCGCAAGAAGAAATTACCTACCGCCAGCGTTGCGCCACTTTAAATATGAAGCCGATGCTTTAAATCCCTCCCTTGCGCAGCAGTGCTGCTCACCGTTTTTCAAAGGGAGGAGCGCCTTAGAATTCAACATTGTTTTGATTTCAAAGGAATTCCCCTCTTTGGCAAAGATGAGCCATATATGGCGCAAGAGGGGAGATTTTGATCATAAGATACGCGCAGCAAGTGGTATGGAAACTTAGCTTTTAAAGTTCTACTTTCCTTAATGCCCACCCCACTCACTTTTCTAAACTCAAATACAAGGTTTCTTTGATCTCTTCCATCACGATATAGCTGTGTGAGGAGGCGGAGGATGGGAGCTTCTTGAGTAAATCGCCGAGCAGGCGTCGATAAGCGCCCATTTCCTTGAGTCGGGCTTTGACCAAATAATCAAACTCCCCGGAGATCAAATGACACTCCAACACTTCAGGGATCTCAACCAGATCACGTGCCACCTGATCAAATACATCCCCCGACTTGGCAGAGAGTTTTATCTCCAAAAATACCAACAAGTTACGGTCAACATACGCCGGGTTTAGCCGTGCGTGGTAGCCGGTAATCACGCCATCACGTTCCAAGCGCTTGACCCGTTCTGAACAGGGTGTGGTGGATAAATTCACTCTTGAGGCTAACTCACTGATGGCGATGCGGCCCTCACGCTGCAAGATCTCTAAAATCTTCAGATCCGTCCGATCTAAACTGCGCATGAATAATTCCTTTTAAGTTGATTTCGAGCACGATAAAAACATAATTTACCTATATTTTAGCCTCAAATACAGTGAAATAAACTACTAACTCAACAATATACTAGTGAAATCAACTTAAGTATTCGTAAAGGGATTTCCCATGCACGTCATCGTATTAGGAAGTGGTGTCATCGGTGTTGCAAGTGCCTATTATCTCGCACAACAAGGCGCCAAAGTGACGGTCTTGGATCGCCAGTCAGGTCCAGCCAAAGAAACCAGTTTTGCCAATGCTGGGCAAATTTCTCCGGGTTACTCCACCCCTTGGGCGGCGCCGGGTATTCCCTTTAAAGCCATGAAATGGATGTTCCAACATCATGCCCCTTTGGCGATTCAGCTCGATGGTAGCCTGAACCAACTGAATTGGATGGCGCAGATGTTGAAGAACTGCAACCCAGACAGTTATAGCCGCAACAAAGAACGCATGATGCGCGTGGCCGAATACAGCCGCGATTGTCTCAAAAGCTTGCGTCAAGATACCGGGATTCATTATGAAAACCGCGCCAAAGGTACCTTGCAAGTGTTCCGTAAAGCCGAACAAATGGACGCGGTGCAACGCGATATCGAAGTCCTCAAAGAGTGCGGCGTAGAACATGAATTACTCGATGCGGCCAACCTTGCTCGTGTCGAACCCGCACTCGGTCATGTGCAAGATAAATTGGTCGGTGGTCTACATCTACCCAATGATGAAACCGGCGACTGTTTCTTGTTTACCAATGCCTTGGCCAAACTCGCAGCCGACTTAGGGGTCGAGTTTAAATTTAACCAAGATGTGCAAGGCTTGGTGCTTGAGGGCAATGAAATCAAAGGCGTTCGTGTCAATGATCAAGTGCTGACTGCGGACCGTTATGTCTTGGCATTTGGTAGTTATTCACGTGATTTCCTCAAACCTTTACAGCTCAATCTCCCAGTCTATCCGGTCAAAGGTTACTCGCTCACCATCCCGATCGTGGACCCTGCCTTTGCACCGCAGTCCACGGTACTGGATGAAACTTATAAAATCGCGATTACCCGTTTTGACCAACGTATCCGTGTTGGCGGTATGGCGGAGTTAAGTGGTTTTAATATGGGACTCAAACAAAGTCGTCGTGCCACTTTAGAAATGGTCACCCAAGACCTGTTCCCAGGCGGTGACTTGGCCAAAGCCGACTTCTGGACTGGCCTGCGTCCGATGACGCCAGACAGCACCCCGATCATCGGTGCGACGCAATATAAAAACCTATTCTTAAATACTGGACACGGTACTTTGGGTTGGACCATGGCCTGTGGTTCAGGCAAATTGATCAGCGATATCGTGCTCAATCATCAACCTGAGATCAGCACCGAAGGCTTGTCGATCCAACGTTATTCTCGAACGGCTTAAGTCTGCCGCCGTACAGCCATCAATATACAAGGAAGCATGATGTCTAGACCGATTACTGCGGTGATTCACCCCAAAGCCCTACAGCATAATCTCGCCCTGCTGCGTAAATGCACACCCGAGAGCCAAGTCTTCGCCGTGGTCAAAGCCAATGCCTATGGGCACGGCATTGCACGTGTCTTTGATGCCTTTAAAACTGCAGATGGCTTTGCGCTGCTGGATATTGCCGAAGCCAAAGTGTTACGTGCTCTGGGTTGGACTGGGCCGATCTTGTTGCTCGAAGGGATCTTTGGGGCAGAAGATTTAGAGGACTGCGCGCGCTACAACTTAAGCTTTAGTCTGCACAGCCCTGCGCAATTGGCATGGCTTGAAGCCTATTCAAGTACCACGCCAGCGCCGGTGCAGTTTGATATTTTCTTGAAAATGAACAGTGGTATGAATCGCCTAGGTTTTAGGCCGAGCGACTACCGCGCCGTGTGGCAACGCTTAGATGCACTCGATCATGTCAGCAGCATCACGCACATGACGCATTTTTCCGATGCCGATGGCATGCGCTTAGGC
>JASLJB010000123.1 GCA_030152605.1 Acinetobacter sp.
CACCAATAACCAGTGCTGTGAAGCCACCGCAGCTTTGATCACCATGAACTTACCGATAAAGCCAGCAGTTAATGGAATACCCGCCAAGGACAACATCATCACGGTCAATGCAGCAGTCAGTACTGGACGACGCCAGAACAAACCACGGTAATCCGCTAGACTTTCAGCTTCAGCTTGGTTGTTGTATGGGCTCGACATCAAGGTCACCACACCAAACGCACCAATCGTGGTCAAGACATAAGTCACGACATAGACGTTGATGGTTGAAGGGATCACAAAGCCAAGCGCTTGGAAGTAATCGCCACCGAAACTGATCAATGCCACCAAGACATAACCAAAATGCGCAATTGACGAATACGCCAAGATACGTTTGAGGTTGACTTGACGTACTGCCAACAAGTTACCCGCTAGGATCGACAATACCGCGATCACGGTCAGGATGATTTCTAAGCTTGGCGCCCAGATCATACCCGTGGTCAAGATATAGCGAACAAACAGACCCAGCATCGCCACTTTTGCAACGGTTGCAAGGAAAGTAGAGATCGGTGCAGGTGCGCCGGCATAAACATCCGGTGTCCATTTGTGGAACGGCGCCAATGACAATTTAAATGCCACCGCACAGATCACCAAACCGAGACCGAGAACCACAGGCGGTTGAGTGAAGGCTTTGAACAGTAATGCAGGTTCTGCAGTGAACGACAATGAACCCGTGTAGGCATAGATATACGCCATACCCATGAGTAACATGGCAGAAGCCGTCGCAGAAAGCACCAGATACTTAACCCCAGCTTCAAGCGAGCTTTTACGCTGATGCGTATACGCCAACAAGCCATAGACCGGAATCGACATCAACTCAAGGCTGATGAAGAATGATGCATAATGCGTGCTGCTGACCATCAACATCGCACCAGTCACAGAAGCCAACATCAAGATGTAGAGTTCTTCGCGGTGATCGTTGAATCGTTCAATAAAGGCATGCGACAAAGTACTACATGCCAAAGCTGCAATGAGAATCACAAATTGGTACAACAGCGCGAATGAATCGACTGCATACATGCCCATAACATCCGCTGGCGCAAAATTGCCACCAAAGATCATCAGCACGATATACAACGCTGCAAGGTTTAAGCCCACCACAGAGGCGGTGGCGATCAGATTGTGATTACGCTTAATCGCAGTCAAGATCATCACCACGATCATGGTCAAAGCCACGATCATTACCGGTGCAAGGGGCATGAGTTCGTTAAAAGACAGTGTGAAGTTCATAACTTATTGCATCTCCACATTGTGTTGGGTCGCGATCTGGTTGATTGCGTCAACGCTTTCTTGAGTTGGCAGATAGCTACTTACAATCCACGCCATACTTGAATGTGAAATATCAAGGAAGCTTTGCGGATAGAGACCTAACCAAAGTAGACCGATTGCACACACCATAAGTAAACTCACCTCTCTAAGAGATAGGTCTTTGAACGGGTTTGCATAATGTTGCTTTTGCGCTTCGTTCGGCGTACCAAACAAAGTGCGATGAATCAGGATCAAACCATATAGACCTGCAAACACCAAGCTGATCGCAGCCAAGATGGTAAATACAGGGAATGATTTGAACGATCCCATCAGGATCAAGAACTCACCAATAAAGTTACCTAGACCCGGAATACCGACCAAGGCAGCAATAAAGAACATTAAGAAGAACGAAAGATACGGCAGTTGACCGCGAATCCCGCCCATCAAACGCATATCACGGGTATGGGTACGTTCGTACACTTGACCACACATGATGAACAATGCAGCTGAAGACAAACCATGTGCCAACATCATAATCATCAAACCTTGGAAGGTCAGGATGTTACCGGCATACAAGGCCAACAGTACGAAGCCCATGTGTGAAATCGAGGTATACGCCAACAAACGTTTCATATCGGTTTGTTGGAAAGCACACCATGCACCGTAGAAAATTCCGATCAAACCAAAGATGATCGCAATATCAGCAAACTGTGCAGACATCGCTGGGAAGAATGGCAATACGAAACGTAATAGACCATAAGCCGCAGTCTTAATCAAAATACCCGCCAAATCCACAGAACCGGCTGTAGGTGCTTGCGCATGCGCGTCAGGCAACCAACCGTGTAATGGGAAGACAGGTAGTTTTACCGCAAAACCAATGAACATACAGATCATGAATGCATATGCCACTGCAGGATAGTTGGCTTCAAGGGCATGTGCCGCAGCCATCAAGTCCGTGTAAGCAAAGCTCATCGGGTTCTGTAAGAACAGTGTATTGAAGATCACAAGACCTAAAATACTGATCAACATGATCAAACCGGCAACTTGGGTATAGATAAAGAATTTAGTTGCAGCGTAAACGCGTGACTTACCATCAGAACCAGAGTGTCCCCAAAGTGCAATCAAGAAATAGATTGGCACTAACATCATCTCCCAGAAGAAGAAGAATAAGAACATATCAATCGCGATGAAGACACCGATCACCCCACCCAAAGACCATAACAGGTTGAGGTGGAAGAAGCCGACATTCTTTTGGATCTCGCCCCAAGAACAACCCACTGCCAAAATACCCAACAGTGCGGTTAAACCGACCATGAGTAATGACAGACCATCAATGGCCAAATGGATATTAATCCCAAGACTTGGAATCCAAGACACCATAAACTCAGCCGCCCATGAAGGCACAGCTTGGTGGATTTCATAAGAGAATCCACCTTGGTTCCACAGCATAATGGTGAGCACAAGGGTCACCACCATACCGGCAAGCGCGATGTAGCGCGGTAAATGTTGGTCGAATTTTTCGACCAACCAGCAGATAAAACCAGCAATGAAAGGTACTAAGATCAGCGCGGGTAAAATCAAATTATTTGAAGTTTCCATATTAATTCCCCACGACCTGGATCACGATCAAGAGCATTAGCAGTACAACAAGACCGAGTGACATACTCGACGCGTACTCACGTAATGAACCGGTTTGACGTGAACTGGTAAACTTATGACCACCTTTGACAATTGCAGGAAGCAATAACCACAAACCATCAATCGGATCACGACCAAAGATTTTAGCCAAAAGCAAATACGGTTTAACAAAGATCAGATCATAGAGCGCATCAAAACCGAATGCGTTGCGGCAGATATTCACCAAGCCAGCACCGAATGATGTATTCGCAAAAGATTTCACCGCGTTATAAGCAAAGGCAAACAACACGATACCGACCACTAAACCGGCTAAAGCAATACCCACAGCGGTATATTCAGCTGCATGTACACCTGCTTCAAGCGCTTCTGGAATATGGAACACGGGGATTTTTGCACTGGTCAACAATTTTTCAACTGGCGCTTTCAATACATAGGCGATACCGGTTGAAAGAACTGCCAAGATCGCCAACGGTGCCCAATAGGTTGCACCTTTGATCGCGTGATACGGTGTTTTCTCTGCACCAAAGAACACCACCCAGATTAAACGGAAGGTATAAATTGAAGTCAGGAATGCCCCTGCTACGCCGACCCAGTACAGTGAACCGTACATTGGAATGCTTTGGCCTTGTGCCCAAACTGCACCCAAGATCGCATCTTTGGAGAAGAAACCAATCGTGACGAATGGAATCGCTGCAAGTGCACCACCACCGATGGCAAAACAAGCAAAGAGGAATTTGTTTTTGTAGAACAGACCGCCCATCTTGAAGATGTTTTGTTCGTGATGGTAGGCCAAAATCACCGCACCAGAAGACAAGAACAATAACGCCTTAAAGAACGCATGCGCGAGCATGTGGAATAAGCCGGCTTGATACGCTTCAGCACCCACCGCCATAAACATATAACCGAGCTGACTCATGGTTGAGTAGGCCAAGATACGTTTGATGTCGGTTTGAACCAATGCTGCAAAACCTGCAACCAACAAAGTCACCGCACCGGTAATCGAAATAAACTGAAGAACTTCAGGGGCCATCTCAAAGACCGTAAACATACGACTGGTCAAGTAGATCCCAGCGGTCACCATGGTCGCGGCGTGGATCAATGCAGACACCGGTGTCGGACCTGCCATTGCATCGGCCAACCATGTTTGTAATGGGATTTGTGCAGATTTACCCGCAGCACCCAAGAACAACATCAGTGCCGTCCAGATGGTCAATGATGAACTCAATGTCATCACGTTTGACGCATTGTCGACGATATAGGCGATGTTCAAGGTACCAAACTGTTGGAACAATAAGAACAACGCGATCAGGAGGAACACGTCACCGACACGGGTCACGGTAAATGCTTTGATCGCTGCCATACCGTTTGACGGGTTCTGGTAGTAATAACCAATCAGCAAGTAAGAACACAGGCCCACACCTTCCCAGCCCAGGAACAATAACGCCAAGTTATCGGCCAAGACCAAGATCAACATGCTCGCAACGAACAAGTTGAAATAAGAGAAGAAGCGTGCAAAATCCTCTTCACCGCGCATATACCATGCGGCGAAGATATGGATCAGGAAGCCAACGCCTGTGACCATGCCCATCATCAATAATGATAGACCGTCAAGCTGTAGACTAAAGCCAGGTTCAAAACCACCGACGCTGAACCAAGTCCAAAGATGAACGATTTCAACCGTGGCATTGCTATTGACAAAGTTTAAGCCAGCGAATAGTGCTGCAAGCGCTGATAAGCCGACTGACCCCACCCCAATAATTGCAGCAACAGTTTCCGGAAGCTTATTGCGACCAGCTGCAAGGAGTACAAAACCGATGAGGGGTAAAAAGATAGTTAAAGCTAATAAACTCATCCGCGCATCTCACTAGCAGCATCCACATCCAGATGATGGAAGCGATGATAAAACTGAAGTACGATCGCAAGACCGATACATGCCTCTGCAGCGGCTAAGGTCAAAATCAAGATAAACATAATCTGACCATCAGGCTGTGCCCACGCACTTCCTGCAATCACGAATGCCAATGCCGCAGCATTCATCATGATTTCGAGGCTCATTAACATAAATAGTAGATTGCGTCGCACCATTACACCGTAAAAACCCAGTGCAAAAAGAATGGTGGCAACGATTAAACCGTGTTCTAAAGGAATATTACCCATTACTGTTTTTCCTCTTCTGCACCAGGTTCACGCTTGCCTAAGTGGAAGGCGGCAACCAGCGCTGCAAGTAAGATCATGGCAGCAACTTCAACCAATAATAAATATTGAGTAAACAATGCCTGACCGACTGCTTTAGGTCCGATCACTTCAACACCCATCATTGCACCTGGCACGGTGTGTTCAGATGACAACATCCACACCAACGCCAGACCCAAGAGGAAGCTCATCAATGCAGGATAAGCCCATGCATCTGAACGTAACCATTTGCGCTCTTGGTCAACCGTCTGC